>CALTNV010000141.1 GCA_943845485.1 uncultured Flavobacteriales bacterium
CTTAGCAGAGCCTGCGCCGGTAGTAGCACTGGGTGAACTGGCCGATTCGAGTGTGAACTTTCTCGTTCGCCCATGGGTCAATGCAGAGGACTACTGGAGCGTTCTGTGGGACACCACAGAGACTGTCAAGCTCAAGTTCGATGAGGCCGGCATCAGCATCCCCTATCCCCAGATGGATGTGCACCTCGACAAGGGTGAGTAATCAAGCTGACCGAGGGACTGCTCCTTCAGCACGGCTATGATCTGGCCCTCTGCGAACTGCGTAAACTGATCATATTACAAGTTTTTCACAGTTCGCGGAGCGGCCTTATGGTATAACGGACTTCCGCAAATTTCGGACATTTCCGTGATATAATTTCCCATACAAATTTTCCATCCACAATTTTGAACCTATTACAGGAAGAGTTCATCAGCCACCTCCAGTTCATCAGACTTTTGAAACAGATGCATTTGTAATTTGTTCATTTGTTCCAAGAATGTACGATTATCACCCAAATGCAATACCGGCACCATATAATCATAGTAATATTGATTCTGATGAAGTGCTGTATTATGTTGATGGAGATTTTATGAGTAGAAATAATATAGAAAAAGGTCAAATTACACTTCACCCTGCTGGAATTCCTCATGGTCCTCACCCAGGGGCTGCAGAAAGAAGTATTGGTAAGACTGAAACAAAAGAGTTAGCAGTAATGGTGGATACCTTCAAGCCATTAAAGGTAACTCAGCAAGCTTTAGATTTAGAAGTTGAAGGATATGATAGAAGTTGGTTTGAACATTAAAAAATAAGAATATGAGTGATTCAAAAATAGATAACGTAGAATACGGTTTAGAAAAAATATTTGCTGGAGCGCAAGATTTTTTACCATTATTAGGAACTGATTATGTTGAATTTTATGTAGGGAATGCTAAGCAAGCAGCTCACTTTTATAAAACAGCATTTGGTTTCCAATCTTATGCATATAAAGGTTTAGAAACTGGAAGTAAAGATTCAGTATCTTATGTATTAACACAAGATAAAATTAAGTTAGTTTTAACAACTCCTTTAAATTCAAAATCTCCAATTAACGATCATATTGTAAAACATGGAGATGGAGTAAAAGTTGTTGCTTTATGGGTAGCTGATGCAAGAAAAGCTTATGAAGAAACGACTTCAAGAGGAGCAAAATCATACATGGAACCAACTGTTGAAACTGATGAGCATGGTGAAGTTGTAAGAGCTGGTATTTACACTTACGGTGAAACAGTTCACATGTTTGTTGAAAGAAAAAATTATAAAGGAACTTTTTTACCTGGTTTTAAAGAATGGAAATCTGATTACAATCCCGAATCTGTTGGCTTAAAATTTATTGACCACATGGTTGGAAATGTTGGTTGGGGTGAAATGGACACTTGGGTAAAGTGGTATGAAGATGTAATGGGGTTTGAAAATTTCTTATCATTTGATGATAAACAAATACATACTGAATATTCAGCTTTAATGAGTAAAGTAATGAGTAATGGTAACGGTAGAATTAAATTCCCTATCAATGAGCCAGCTGAAGCTGCAAAAAGATCTCAAATTGAAGAATATTTAGATTTTTATGAAGGGTCAGGTGTTCAGCATATTGCTGTAGCTACTAATGATATCATTACTACAGTTACTGAAATGAGAAAAAGAGGGATAGAGTTTTTATCTACACCTCCAGAAGAGTACTATAAAGCTGTTCCAGGTAGGTTAGAAGAGCATAGCCATGAGTTGAAAGAAGATATTAAAAAACTGATGAGTTTAGGTATTATGATTGATGCCGATGAAGAAGGGTATTTATTACAAATTTTCACGAAGCCAATTGAAGATAGACCAACTTTATTCTTTGAAGTTATTCAAAGAATGGGAGCTAGAGGTTTTGGTGCTGGTAACTTCAAAGCACTTTTTGAATCTATTGAAAGAGAGCAACAAAAAAGAGGAACTCTTTAAGATTTAAGGCTTCATTAACAAATAAATTAAAAAAAGCTTAGCGTTTACGCTAAGCTTTTTTTAATTTATATAGGTCACTAAAAACCTAAATCTTATGAAAAAGATATTTTTGTTTACTTTATTATTCATCTCTATTACAACTATTGCTCAACACAATAATCATCCATATCATAAAGGAGAATTTATGAACTATAACATAAGTTATGGTTTTATTGATGCTGGTTACGCTATTATGGAGCTAAGGGAAGCTAAAATGAATAACTTAGATTGTTTTCATGTAATATGTAAAGGTGGAACAAAAGGGGTTACCAATATATTTTATAAGGTGAAGGATGATTATCAATCTTATTTTAATAAACAAACTGGAGAACCTGTTGTTTTCATTAGAAAAATTCAAGAAGGTGGTTATTCAAAAAATGTCCAAATTAATTTTGACACAAAGATGAATACAGCACTTGTAAATGATTTGAAAAATAAAAAGATAAAAAGTTTGACTACTGAAGAAGGTGTTCAAGATATGTTATCAGTATTGTATCATCTTAGAAGAATAGAAACATCTAAACTAAAAAAGAATGATGTACTAGAGGTATATATGTTTTTTGATGAAGAAAATTATTTATTTAAATTAAAATTATTAGGTCGTGAAAAAATTAAAACAGATGTTGGAAAAGTGTCATGTTTAAAGTTTAGACCTTATGTTCAGTCTGGTAGGGTTTTTAAAGAGAGTGAAAGTATTACTTTATGGGTGTCTGATGACTTGAATAAAATACCTGTACTAATGAAAGCTGATTTAATAGTTGGTTCTATTAAAGTCACTTTAGATGAATATAGAAACTTAAAATATCCATTGGGAACAGAAATAGTTTATCAAGATTAATATTTATCTAAAACATTATATCTATAAAATCTGAAGTACTATATACATCGTATTATATTAATTTTGAAATAGCATAAAAAATAAAAAAATCATTATTAATTCAATGACTAAATATTTTTACTTTTATAAGTATGAAAAAATATAGCATCATTTTTATAAGTTTATTTATATTAATTTCAGGAAGTATATATGGATATTTAAATAATGCATATGCTTTTTTTGGAACCATTAGCATGGTTATAACCATGCTAATCTTATGGATTACAAATATAATCCCTCTTGGAGCAACTGCACTTATACCTTTAATAGTCCTACCTTTTTATGGAGCAATTGATTTAAAAACAGTAGCTATAAACTATGGAAATCAGAATATATTTTTATTTTTAGGAGGTTTTTTAATTGCTATTATGTTTGAAAAATGGAATATCCATAAAAGGTTTTCCTTATACATTTTAAGTAAAGTTGGTACAAACCCAAATCAGATTTTAGTTGGATTTATGATTGCTACAGCAACATTAAGTATGTGGATTAGTAATACTGCTACAACTCTATTAATGGTTCAATTAGCAATGTCTGTATTTATCTCTTTAGAAGAAAAATTTCAAAATGATAGTTCAAAAATAAAAATATGTGTTCTTTTTGGCATTGCTTTTTCCGCAAATATAGGAGGAGTTGCAACTTTAATAGGAACACCACCAAACATTGTTCTTTTAAACTATTTTGAGGAGGAGTTAAATGTTACTATTAGCTTTTTTGACTGGTTGATAATGGGAGTTCCTTTAGCAACTATATTATTAGTATTTACCTATTACACCCTGAATTATTTTTATTTAAAAGATTTACCTAAAAATATTTGTTTAGATAAAAATGATATTGAAAATAACAGAAAATCTATGGGTCCTTTGTCAATTCATGAAAAATATGGGATTTTAATATTTTCATTAACTGCTTTATTTTGGATATTAAGAGTCCCTCTAAATAAGCTCTTTTTTTCTCAATTATCAGACCCTCAAATTGCCTTAACAGGTGGATTACTTCTTTTTGCTATTAGACCTAATGGTGTTCCATTATTAACTTGGGAAGACACAAAAAAACTTCCATGGGATATTTTATTATTATTCGGTGGAGGACTTGCTATGGCTGCAGGTATGAAGTCAGCGGGTATTCTTAATGAAGTAGTTAAATATTTAAACTTATTAAATATTGAAGATATCTTTGTTTGGATTTTAATTTTAGTTGTAATGAGTGTTTTTATTACCGAGTTAATGTCTAATTTAGCATTAGTATCTACATTAATCCCCATTGTCATTTCTTTAGCTATTAATAAGGGGTTTTCTGTATATGAATTAGCTATACCTGTTACTATTGGAGCTTCTTGTGCGTTTATGATGCCTATTGCAACTCCACCAAACGCTATAGTATATTCAACAAAAACATTTCAATTTAAGGATATGATGAAAATTGGTTTTATAATTAATCTATTTTCAATTTTAACAATTACTTTGGTGACAAAGTATTTAGTTCCTATAATATTTAAATAACTTAAAAAAACTCAATCAATTAAAAATACCATTAACAGGGCATCACATCATAAAAATATAAAGCATAAATTTGTAATATGTATTTACATGATACTTTAGATATAATTAAATCTGCTTTTTTAATTCCATTTGAATATTTATTCAAATCAGATAAAAGAATATACCTACCATATCTATTTATATCTCTTATAATAGCTTACATTATATTTTCTAAAATTAAAAACAAGAGTTTTTCTAATTTTTTTAAATATGCATTTAACAAAAGGATTTGGTTTAGTAAATCTGCAAAAATAGATTATGTTATTATTTTCATTAATGCATTTGTAAAAATAATATTTATAGCTCCTTTACTCATTATTGGTTTATATATTTCCCACTATACTAGTGAGTTTTTAATTCTTCAGTTTGGATATATTAAACCTATCATAAATAAAAATGAAACTATATTTTGGTATTCAATATCAATATTAATTATAGGTGATTTATTTTATTATATATTTCATCTATTAATGCATAAAGTTCCATTTCTATGGAAATTCCATGCAGTACATCACTCTGCAACAACAATGACACCTTTAACTCAATATCGCATTCATCCTTTTGAATTAATTGTAACTAATGTTAGAGTTTTAGCTGTTAATGGTTTTATTACTGGTGTTTTTCACTATATCACAAATAGTATGTTAACCGAATATTTATTTGTAGGGGTAAATATATTTAGTTTTATATTTCATATTTTTGGATCTAATCTAAGACATTCCCATATACCTTTTAAATATCCAAACTTTCTAGAAAATATTTTTATAAGTCCTTTACAACATCAGATACACCATAGTAGTAATAAAAACCATTACGATAAAAATTTAGGAAGTAAGTTTGCTATTTGGGATTATGTTTTTGGAACTTTAGTTAAATCAAAAGAGATAAAAAAAATCACTTTTGGTATTGGTAAGCAAAATACAAATTACAATACAGTTATTAAAAACCTACTAACCCCATTCAAAACAAACAGAAAATAAACTACTTATTTAACTGTTCATTTACGTTCTTCCAACTCCAACCATTTTCTGACTTGATGCCTGCTTTTAATAAAAAAGTATGAGCTTTTGTACTTCTAATTCCACTTGCACAACAAACAATAATAGCTTTATCTAAAGCTTTAATTTCTTCAACTTTTAAGTATATTTCAGAAATTGGAATATTAATACTTCCTTTTACATTTCCCTGTTTAAATTCTTCCTTAGAGCGAACATCAATAATTACTTTATTTTTAATATCTAAAAGCTTCTTTTTTTTAGAAGGAAAAAATAAAACACCTCCAATTAATGTACCGTATAATACACTATTGATTGGAGAAGATGTAATACCACAACTACCATTATGACAACCAATGAAATAATAATAGGCAAAACCTAAAATTCCACCTGTGAATAATCCAATAATTAATTTCTTATAATTCATTTTAAAAAAATATTTCTTTAGCTAATCTAAATGTATTTGCATGGGCTTCTACAATATGTTTAATTTCAGGAGAATATCCTCCTCCCATTGAACAAACAATAGGCAAACTGTTATCCTTACATAATGATAAAACAAACCTATCTCTCTCTTTACACCCTTCAGTGGAAACAGAAAGTTTACCAAGTTTATCAGTTTCTAAAATATCAACTCCACTTTGATAATAAATAAAATCTGGTTTTACCTCATCAATTAATTTAGGAAGGTGCAAATACAATAATTCTAAATACTCTTTATCCTTTATGCCATTTTCCAAGGGAATATCTAAATCAGAGTTTTCTTTTCTAAACGGATAATTAGTTGCTCCATGCATACTAAATGTAAAAACGTTTAATTTTTCCCTGAAAATTTGGGCAGTTCCATTACCCTGATGAACATCTAAGTCAATAATTAAGATTTTGCTAGCTAAATTATGATTAATTAAATATTGTGCAGCGATAGCTTGATCATTTAAAAGACAAAACCCTTCTCCTCTATCTGAAAATGAATGATGAGTACCTCCTGCAATATTCATTGCACAACCATATTTCAAAGCATATAATGAAGCTTCAACTGTTCCTTGAGCTATGGCAACCTCCCTTTTAACTAACTCTTTCGATAAAGGGAAACCTGTAACTCTTATTTCACTTTTAGAAAGGGATAAGTTTTTTAATTTTTGCCAATAAGTGATTGAGTGAACAGCTAAAATATTTTCTTCATCTAAACTATTAGGTTCAAAAAAATTATTTTCATTCAAAGTTCCCTCATGTAAAAGTTGAAGAGGCAAAAGCTCATATTTTTCCATTGGAAATCGATGTCCTTCTGGTAATGGATGGTTATAAATAGGGTGATATGCTACTTTTAACATCTATATTTTTTGATTATTATTATTTTGTTCGCTCTTAGTTAGTATTAATCCAAGGGTGGTGTTTTTGGTAAAATAAGTCCAAGCCCAATCAATAAAAATAATTATTTTATTTTTTACATTTATAATTAACATTAAATGTAAAAACATCCAAGTTAGCCAAGCAAAAAAACCTTTAAATTTTATAAATGGTAATTCTACAACAGCCTTATTTTTACCTAATGTTGCCATAGTACCTAAATCAACATATTCATAAGTCTTCATGTTTTTTCCAAAAAGATTTCTTTTTAAATTTTTAGCTAATAGTTTTGCTTGTCCTATTGCAACATTAGCTAATTGAGGGTGACCATCTTTATATTTTAGGGTACTCATCATAGCAATATCACCTAAAGCATAAATATTATCATAATCTATAACCTTATTAAATCTATCTACTATTAATCTATTACCTCTTCCGTAATCATCTAATTTAAACCCATCTATAATATTTGTTGTAATACCAGCTGACCAAATAACAGTTTTAGTTTTTATAGAAGCTTTATCTTTTAAATATAAAACATCCCCATCATAATCTACAACTCTAGTTTCAGTAAAAACTTCAATTCCCATTTGTTGTAAATATTTTTTTGATGCTTTCTTGGAAAAATCGCTCATACTATTTAATGTATTAGCGCTTCCATCTATTAATATAATTCTTAATTTTTTAAAATCAATTTCAGGGTAATCAATAGGTAGTACAAAATTTTTAATTTCAGACATTGCACCAGCAAACTCTACTCCTGTAGGTCCACCTCCAACAATAACAATATTCATTAAGGCTTCTTTATCAGCATCTTCAGCAGAAATAATATTTTCAAAATTTTGCATAATATGATTTCTTAAAGCAATGGCCTCATAAGTGGATTTTAAAGTTTTGACATTTTTTTCAATATTTTTATTTCCAAAAAAATTATTTTTACCACCATTTGCTAATACTAATTCATCATAGTAAAAATTCCCTATAGTTGTTTCTACTTGATTTACTTGAGGATGAATACAAACAACTGTCCCTAATCTAATTTCTACAGATTTATAATCTCTAAAAATATACCTTAAAGGAAATGAGATACTTGATGGTTCTATTTGAGATGATGCAACTTGATAAAACAAGGGTTGAAATTGGTGATGATTTACCTTGTCAATTAGTAAAATATCATACCTCTTTTTATCTATTTTTTTCACAAATTCTACACCTGCAAAACCACCACCAACTACAATTATTTTTTTCTTTTTATCCATGGTAAAAATAATTTTAATACTTAAATTAAAGTAATAAAATTTAACCTTATAAATTTAATTTTAACTGGAAATTTTAAACATATTAAAAGTAAAACCAATAACCTTTAACTTTTCCATTATTAGAAAATGAAAGAGTAGGCAAAGGAACTTTTATCATATTTAAAATATCAAAGGTGTTTTTCAACCATTTTTTTTTAGTTTTTATTTTTGTCCAATCAACATCTAAAGATAAATATGTTGAAGAAACCCTATTAAAATTAGGATAAATGATTCCCGCATCATCAAAATCAGGATTAGATTTTCCGCCTATCATTCCATCTGCACCATAACCTACAGCAAGATTTAACCAACTAGGTATTTTTAAATTCTGAAAAAACGAATTTATATTTACTGATAACCAATAAGTTTGCCCGTTATAATCTTTTAACACTTTTTCTGAAAAACTACTCCCTAATAGTTCTGGCCTGTAAGAAGGATATTTAGTTTGGTGATAAGAAAATTTAAATATAATCCTTTGTTCATTCCACAATAGTTGTTGACCTGAGTAGAAAGCAATACCTATAGAGTTTGCTAATATATCATTCCATGAAAAACCCCATTCTGATGAAAAACCATCGAATATCTCAATTGTAGTCATAGTTAACATTGATACTCCGGCACCAATAGCTATACTTTCATTTTCAGAAAGACCACAATGTAAATAAGCTTGAGAGGTATATTTGTTTATATAATAAGACGTATAACTATGTCCTAACTTATCCATATAAAGCCATTGCCCTCCATCATTAAAAGTATGAAATTTTTGAAAATCATAATCTTTATACCATAAAAAATACAGACCTGTAAAACCAACAGCATAAGTTCCAACCGCTATAGATGTAGTAGTCTTTATACACTTTTTATTATTCGGTATTGAATCTTGCGAATAGGAGTAGACTACAAGAATAAAAAAATAAACTAAAAAACAAACTACCTTTTTAAACACTAATTATTTATTTTACGGTAAAAGTTTTTAAAATCTAATTTTAAGGATACTGAATTAGCCAAAAAACCTTTAGCATAATTAGCATATGCATAAGAGATACCAATTTTTTTTATTTGTAATCCTAAACCAAAAGTAAATCCAGACATTCCGTTTCGTT
>CALTNV010000142.1 GCA_943845485.1 uncultured Flavobacteriales bacterium
CATGTATGCCCAAAATACCAGTTGGTGTTGATCGGTCAAAATCCTTTTCTTCTGTAATAATATCCATATTATGTTCATAAAAATAACCAGATATATTACCATAACTTAAATCTCCACCAAATAAAAATGATGATTCATAACCATAAGGTTTTAATGTTTTAGGTAAAAAAGGAAGGTTTTTAAATTTATCTTGATTTTTTACTATTGAAGTCGTTGGTTGTGCTGGAAATGCACTGTATATAGCAGCCATTCCTTGTTCAGAACGTTCACCATTTGCGATTATCTTAGTAAATAAAATCCCTTCTTTTACTAAATTTTCAAAATGTGGAGATGCCTCAGGGAAACCATCTAATGAGGCTACTAAATCTGATGACCAACTTTCTAAAATAATAAAAACAATATTTGGTCTATTAGTATTTAAAATTTTAGTAGTACTATCTTTTTCAACTTCAAATAAATTTCTTATTCTTTTTGAAGCAATATTAGCATCCATTTTAATATATGGATTTGTAGTTAAGTATTTTTGGTTTGTTTCAATACTGTGTCCAATATTCCACAAAGAATTAACTGCTGCTAAATTTAGCATGTTATTATCTTTGCTAAAATAAACATCACTTTGGGTAATAGGGATAGGTTGAATTCCTCCTCTTATGGCTAAAAAATTAAAAATAGGAGTGAGAATAAAAAACAAACTAATTACAATCCAATTTCTTCTTTCCCATTGTATTCTTTCATAAACATATTTGTTAAAAATATAAATGGCTAAAGAAGAGAATAAAATAAACATTGATATTGTTAATATTGTATTTCCTAATGAACTAGTTTTGAAAACTTCATCAGGTGAAGTAATCATATAGTTAATAGC
This sequence comes from uncultured Flavobacteriales bacterium, assembly GCA_943845485.1. The sequence goes on from CALTNV010000142.1 coordinate 866, forward strand.
TTTATAATTAATTTTTGTTCCCCATTCATGAAACAACTCTGGTTCTGAGGCGCCTAAAATAGCAAATAAAAAAATTAAACTATACTGATACAATCTATTTAATATATTAAGAAATTTAAATGGATATATACTTTGAATAACCAGTATCAACCAAGAAATAATTAAAATATAGCCAATTGTAGAAAAATCTAAATATAATGCTTTGTAATAAGTTAGCATTATTTCCCCAATGTTTGAGTCAAGTATAGAACTATTATATACTATAAAATAGGTTCTAAGTAATGCAAAGTATAACAACCAAAATAATATTAGCTTAACATAGTATACAGGAATTCTTTTAATCATGATATTTTTTTTATAAAGGGATATTCCCGTGTTTCTTCTTTGGTAAAGTTTTTACTTTATTTTTTAACATACTAAAGGCCTTAATAAGTTTAATTCTTGTTTGTTCAGGCTTAATTACCTCATCAATGTAGCCTCTAGAAGCTGCATTATATGGATTTGCAAACATTTCGGCATATTCATTTTCTTTTTCCTGTAATGCAGTAGTTTGATTTTCAGCATTTTTAATTTCTTTTTTAAAAATAATCTCAGCTGCTCCTTTGGCTCCCATTACTGCAATTTCAGCTGTTGGCCATGCAAAATTCATATCTGCACCAATGTGTTTAGAGTTCATAACATCATAAGCTCCACCATAAGCTTTTCTTGTTATTACGGTTATTCTGGGTACTGTTGCTTCACAAAATGCATATAGTAGTTTTGCTCCATTTTTTATAATTCCATTCCACTCTTGATCCGTTCCTGGTAAAAACCCAGGTACATCTTCTAACACAAGTAAAGGGATATTAAAAGCGTCGCAAAAACGAACAAATCTAGCCGCTTTGTTTGAAGCATGATTATCAAGTACACCTGCCAAAAAAGCTGGCTGATTTGCAACAATTCCAACACTTTTTCCTCCTAAAAGCGCAAAACCAATAACAATATTTTCTGCATAATCTTTTTGTACTTCGTGAAAGCTATTCTTATCAATTATCTCAGAAATTACTTCTTTAATGTCATACGGAAACGAGGTGTTTTCTGGGATGATGTTGTTTAAACTAGGTCTTTTTTCATCATTGAAATTATATTTATAATCAGGACTTTCATCTTCGCAATTTTGAGGAATGTATTTTAGTAACTTTTTAATATTTTCAATACATTCTACATCATTGTTATATGTGAAATGGGTAACTCCAGATTTAGAAGCGTGAGTTTCAGCACCTCCTAATTCTTCAGAAGTAACATCTTCATGTGTAACCGTTTTAACAACATTAGGTCCAGTAACAAACATATAAGATGATTTTTCAACCATCATAATAAAATCTGTTAGAGCAGGGGAGTATACCGCTCCACCAGCACAAGGTCCCATAATGGCTGATATTTGTGGAATAACTCCTGATGCTTGCGTATTTTTATAAAAAATATCAGCATAACCAGCTAATGAAGTAACTCCTTCCTGAATACGAGCCCCTCCACTATCATTTAACCCAATAACAGGTGCACCATTTTCCATAGCTAAATCTAGAATTCTACATATTTTAGATGCATGAGCTTCAGCTAAAGAACCACCTAATACTGTAAAATCTTGACTGTATACGTATACTAATCTTTTATGAATAGTACCATATCCTGTAACTACACCATCTCCTAAAAACTTTTGATTTTCTAATCCAAAGTTTGTTGAGTGATGGGTTACAAACATTCCTATTTCTTCAAAACTATCTTGATCAAGTAACAATAATATTCTTTCTCTTGCAGTTAATTTATTTTTTTTATGTTGCGCTTCTATTCTTCTTTCCCCACCACCTTGTAAAGCACTTTTAATTTTTTTATTTAAATAATCAACGGTATTTTTCATGATTAAACTATTTTATTGCTGAGTTATTTATTAAGTTTTTTATTTACTTCTTTTAAAGATAATCTCTTAAATTTATACAGTTTGTAAAACATTTTTTCTGTATCACCTTCTTCAGATAGGTCTTCGTATTTATATTTTTCACATTTTCTTATTTCAGAAGGATTAGAAGTACTAAAAATATGTACTGTTGATACACCTCCTTTTACTTTTTTATATTGTATTTCATTCGCTTTCTCTTCATTTCGAATTCCTACATAATTAGTAAAAGCATTTATTTTTGCACTAGCTGGTATTTGCATAACAAAATTTATCTTATTATTCTCAAGTCAAAAATAAGTTCTAAAATTGGTAATTTTCAAATAGAAGGTGATTTTGGACTTGAG
>CALTNV010000143.1 GCA_943845485.1 uncultured Flavobacteriales bacterium
GGTGAAAAACCACCCAAAGAACCAAAGGATACTTATTGCGAAGACTGCGACAACGACCCTTGCGTCTGTGAAGTAGCACCCAAAAAGCTAGTTCGAGTTGAGCTATCGAAAGGCAAAGCAATCGAGATAGACTCTACCGTAAAAACCTCCTTTTGGGATGCAGATGGAAGACCAGTATCAGCAGAAGAGTTTGTCAAGAAGTTATATGGTGATATTCCTTCGTTCTTTAAAGATGAAGAAGAACTGCGTAAAATATGGAGCTTACCAAGTACACGTAAGAAACTATTAGAAGAGCTAAACGAAAAAGGCTTTTCTAACGACCAACTCGAAGATCTTAGAAGCTTAGTGAAAGGTGATGATAGTGATTTGTATGATGTGTTAAGCTATGTAGCTTACCATCATAATTTAGTACCTAGGACAGCAAGAGCTAGTAAGGCTCGTATTCAATTTAATGATTACAACCCTCAACAACAAGAATTTTTAAACTTTGTATTAGAGCAATATGTAGGCGCTGGAGTAGAAGAATTAGATGATGTTAAACTAAAAGATTTACTAACACTAAAGTACCATAATATAGCTGATGCAAAAGCAGCACTTGGTAATCCAAAATCAATAAGAGAAGCCTTTATCGGTTTCCAAAAATATTTGTATCAAGCGTAATATGATTTTAAACAAATTATTATGTACTAAATAAAATTAATCAACTAATTAAAATATCTACTTTTACATACTATTGTTTACTAACGTAGTGTAACCAGAATAATAAACAAAGTAAAATACTGAAATATGAGTTTAGGAAAAGAGGAGTTGATTGACATTAAAAACAACAATATTAAAGAAAAAACAGAGAGATTAAATCAGATAAAAATTGATATTTTTGATAGATTTTTTAATTCTGTTGAGCATAATAAAACAGCAATATTTAAAAATTCTGTAAATGAAAATGCTGATTATATTAGAAAATTAGGTCAACAAATAAAAAATCTAGAAAAAGATATCGTTGAATTAGAAACTGAAAAATAGTAAATAGTTTTTTCACAATTATAAAAAAAAGATATGGGAATTTTATCATCATTATTAGGAAATGCATCAACAGTTACGGTTGAAAATATTACGGAAGAGTTTAGCGATTTATTATGCGATAATGAAACTGTTGAAGCCGGATTTAAATTAATTAGAGATATGTTTATTTTTACTAATAAACGACTAATATTGGTTGACAAACAAGGAGTTACTGGTAGAAAAACAGAATACTTATCTATTGCCTATAAAAGCATATCTAAATTTTGTGTGGAAAATTCTGGAACGTTTGATTTAGATGCAGAATTAAAAATATGGGTATCCAGCGAACAATTACCAAGTATTGTAAAAAAGTTTAACAAATCGGTAAATGTATTTGAAGTTCAAAAAGTATTAGCAAATCACGTTTTATAAACAAAAATTAAATTTTATAATATGGCTACACATATTTATTTAGGACGTTACACCAATAGCAGTGATATATTATATACCTGGGATGGTAAACATCTATATAAAGGACGTTACACCAATAGCAGTGATATATTATACACCTGGGATGATAAACATCTTTACAAAGGACGTTATACCAATAGCAGCGATATATTATACACCTGGGATGGTAAACACCTTTACAAAGGTAGATACAGCAATAGCAGTGATATTGTGTTTACATTAGATGATAAACATATTTATGATGGCGAATACACAAATAGTAGTGATATTGTTTTTACATTTAACGATAAGTATTTATATAAAGGCCGATACTCAAATAGTAGTAATATAGAAATGACTTTTGATGGTGATTTACCATTTTGCTTTTTTGCAATTTTAGAAAACTAAAATTTAGAAAATTGATATAATAAAAAAGGCCAGTGAAACTGGCCTTTTTTATTATTTATATATCTTCGAATTGAAGATCTGAGTATTCATTTTGTGTTGTTTCACCAACAAAATCTTCTTTTATGTATGGACTGTTAGGTTCGTTTTTTAAGTTTTCAATTTCTTGAAACGCTTCGCTTAAGCCATCTTTAAATTTATCAAAGTCTTCTTTATATAAGAATATTTTATGCTTTTCAAAAAAAGGTTTTCCTTCTTTATTAAATGATTTTTTACTTTCAGTTACGGTAAGGTATAAGTCATTACCTTTAGTGGCTTTAACATCAAAAAAATAAGTTCTTTTTCCTGCTCGTACTGATTTTGAAAATATTTCATCTCTATCCGACCTTGCTAAATAATCTTTTTTTTCAAATTCTTCCATTTCCTCTTTAGTTTTTAAGTGTTTTAGGTTTGTTTAAGATTATCAAAAATAACAAAATATTTAAACTTTCAAAGAAAATAGAGGGAAATCTACTTTTTAACTTCTAACAATTGTCTTTCGTACATTTCTGAATATTTACCTTTTTTATCAATCAAAAATTGATGGTTACCTCTTTCAATAACCTCTCCTTTTTCTAAAACAATAATTTCATCAGCATGTTGTATAGATGAAATTCTATGACTAATAATAATACTAGTTTTGTTTTTCATTATTTGTTTTAAATGATTTAATATCAACTCTTCGGTTTCTGTATCTACAGCAGATAAACAATCATCAAAAATTAATATTTCAGGATTTTTAATAATTGCTCTTGCAATACTAATTCTCTGTTTTTGACCACCAGATAAATTAATTCCTCTTTCTCCTAATAAAGTATCATATTTATCAGGAAATGATTGAATGTTTTCGTGCACTCCTGCATTTACAGCAGCTTTTTTTACTTGTTCAATATCAAACTCTTTTAACCCAAATGCAATGTTATTAGCAATATTGTCTGAAAAAAGAAAAACATCTTGAGGTACATACCCTATTTTTTGACGATAATCATTTAGATTAATATCTTTTAAATTTACATTCTCTATTTCTATATTTCCAGATGTTGGATCATAAAACCTACCTATTAATGATGCTATAGTTGATTTTCCTGAACCTGTTTTTCCAACAATAGCTAATGTTTTTCCTTTGTTAACCTCAAAAGATATATTTTTTAAAGCCTCAATTCCTGAGTCTGGATAGGTAAAGGATACATTATTAAATGAAACTTTACCCGTTTTACCAATTGGTTTTGTTTCATCATTTTTTATAGTAGGTTCTGTATTTAAAAATTCATTTATTCTTTGCTGAGAAGCAATAGCTCTTTGAGTTAGGCTGGTTACCCATCCTAAAGACGCAAAAGGCCAGGTTAGCATATTAATATAAAACACAAATTCTGCAATATTTCCAATAGTTATTTCACCAGAAATAGCTTTTAATCCTCCAAAATAAATAGTACTAATAGTACTTAAGCCAACTAAAATGAAAATAGTTGGTATAAACCAAGCATCAACTTTTACTTGTCGTAAAACCTTTGTTTTATAATTAATAATTTCTTTTGCGAAATTTTTAATTGAATAATCAGTTCTATTATAAGCTTTTAAAACTCTAATTCCTGAAAAACTTTCTTGTGCAATATTACTAAGTGTAGATTGCTGTTTTTGAACATCATGGCTTCTTCTATTCATAACATTACTAATAAAATATATCAGTATTGATAAAATAGGTAGAGGAGCTAATACGTATAATGTTAATTCTTTATTGATATTAATCATAAAATAAATTACAAATGTTGTGGTTATTGTTAATGTTAAGGTATACATTATAACAGGCCCTAAATACATTCTAACTTTTGTAACATCCTCACTTATTCTATTCATAATATCACCAGTTCTATTTCTTTTATAAAACTGTTGATCTAGCTTTAAATATTTATCAAATATTTCTGCTTTTAAATCAAACTCAATTTTTCTTGAAGTAACAATAATTGTTTGTCTTGTTAAGAAAAGAAATATACCAGATATTACATAAAAGCCTATGTACTTTATTGCATACATAAACACTTGATAATTAACTGATTTTTTATCTGCATTTTCAATTGAAATATTATCAAAAGCATCCCCAACTATAAGTGGACTATAAACTTTTAATAAATTTGAAATAAGTATGCAAACAAAGCCTATAAATAGACTTATTTTATATTTCCATAAAAATTTATTTAGATACGCTAAAGCTTTCATAGGTTTAATTTTTCTTGCTAACAACAAATATACTTCACAAAATACTTTGTATAATGATATAATTATAATAATAATATTAAAACATGTTATAATTATAAGTTATAACACCTCAATATTCTTGCAAAGATTAAAAGTATTATCGTACATTTGTTTTCCATTATTATTGTTTGTTCAATTATGTTCAACAAGTAGAGTTATTTATTTTTTAAACACTTAAACGTAAGATGTTAAATAGAAGGCATTTAAGAATAAAAGTAATGCAAGTTTTATTCAGTTTTTATAGATCTGAAGGGAAAGAAGTTGTAGCTGCTAGGAAAGATCTAGAAAAAAGTATACAAGAAATGTATACCCTTTACATTACTTATTTAGGGTTATTTAATGAAATCTTAGATTATGCCAATTACAAAATTGAACAGGCAAAAAATAAAAAATTAGCAACTCAAGAAGATTTAAACCCAAATCTTCGTTTCGTACAAAATAAGATGTTAATTGATTTGGCTAATAACAAATCTATTTTACAGAAAGTAGAACAATACAATATATCTTATGTAGAATTGTTTGAGGATGTTAAAAGGATATATAAAAATATTATTGCTTCAAATGAATACAAAGATTATATTTCTTTAGACAGTTCAACTTACATTGAAGATAAAGCTTTCATTAGAAAAATATTTAAAAAATATATAGCAAATCATCAAGCTTTTTTAACAACATTTGAAGAGCAGTCTGTTTATATTGTTGATGACATTGATATTGTTTGCTCTATGATTCTTAAAAATATTAAAGAGTTTAAAGAAGAAGATGCGGAAGAGAATGTCATTTATTCTACATATAAAGAAGATGAAGAAGAAGAGTTTGCTAAGTTATTATTATCTAAAACAATAACTGATTATTCTTGGGCATCAAAAATAATAAATGAAAAAATTAAAAATTGGAACTCTGATAGGTTAGCAACTATGGACCATTTGTTAATTCAAATGGCTTTAACGGAAGCTAAAGAGTTTCCATCAATTCCATTAAAAGTTTCGTTAAACGAATACATTGAAATAGCAAAATATTACAGTACTCCAAAAAGCGGCACTTTTATTAATGGGGTGATTAATATTGCTTTTAATGAGTTAAAAGAATCTGGAGAAATAACCAAAAGAGGTAGGGGTTTAATAGATTAGATATTATATTAATATGAAGAAATTAACTATTATTTCAACTCTGTTTTTATTGTTATCGTGTTCAAGTGACGATCATAAAATTTCTACAAAAAATATTGCTAGTACTATTTCTAGTTCAAATATTAATGAGGAACAAAAAGCTGAATTAACATTTAAGGAAGGTGCAAAAGAGTATGATTTTGGAACAGTAGTAGAGGGAGAAAAAGTATACCATACTTTTGAATTTACAAATACAAGTAGTGTACCATTAATTATTTCTGGAGCTGAAGGTTCTTGCGGTTGTACTGTTCCGGAATCTTATACAAAATCACCTATTTTGCCTGGTGAAAAAGGAAGTTTAGATGTTGTATTTGATAGTGAAGGTAGGCCTGGTACTTTAACAAAGAGTGTGAGGATTTTTTCCAATACATATCCTTCAGAAACACTTGTATATTTAAAGGGGGTTGTTGTATCTCCTAAATAAGACTAAATTTATTAACTAACATAAAAACACAAAATCATGAATTTAAATTTCGCATTGTTATTACAAGGAACAGAAGAAGGTAACCCATATAGCTCAATGATTATGATGGGCTTAATTATTGTTGTATTTTATTTCTTTATGATAAGACCACAACAAAAGAAAGCAAAAGAAGCTAAAAAGTTTAAAGAAAATTTAGAACAAGGGCAAAAAGTTATTACTATTGGAGGAATCCATGGTAAAATTTTAGAAGTAAATGAAACAAATGTTTTGTTGCAAGTAGAAGGTTCTAAAATGCGTATTGAAAAGTCTGCAATTGCATCTAGTACTGATGATGTTATGAAAGCTGAAACTGCTAAATAGTTAAAATAATACGACTTCAGTGTTGTTTAAAAAAAGCGAAAGGTTTAAATCTTTCGCTTTTTTAATTTAGGGAAAGTTTGGGTATTTTATTTGAATATTGTTCATTATAAGTTAATTCATACAAGTTCACTTTCATAAATTGAATAAGAGGTAATTCGGCTAAAATTTCGTAAGCTTCTGTTATATCGTATGCGTTGATAGTTATCCATAATTTAGCTTTATCAAATGCCATAGCGTATGTTTGTATTTGTCTTTTATCAAATAATCTTTTCACTGCTTTTCTTTGCGCAGGAATTAACGAAAAAAATAACTTTGTTAGTTCATTAGGAAACTCCGCTTGTACCATAAATTCGCTCATGCCCAAATTATTAATTATCGTATAATTATAAAGTTGATTGATTTTGTAATTTTTTACCATTCAATAATTCAATTATTATTTCTTTTGTAAGTTATAATTCGGATTGTGACAATAAATATTTTAATTTTAGAAACTAATCTTTATTCCTAAATATTTAAACTAAAAAATAATGAAACGCAATCAATTATTACTGCTCTTAGTTTTGTTTATAAGTAGCTCTAACCTAATTGCTCAAAAACAGAAATTATCTATTAAAGAGTCTATTATATATGCATCAAATAAGTTTTCACCTAGTAATATTTATAACACTCAATGGATTCCTAATACCTCAAAGTTTAGTTATATAAAAGCTGGAAAAGAAGGATATAAAACATTAATTGCTGAAGTAGAGGATATAAGTACAGTATTAATGAGTGAAATTAACATTGAAGATCCTAATAATATATTATTATCTCCATTAAATGGACCGGTATTGTTAAATTGGATTGATGAAAATACTGCATACTTTAAACAAAAAATGCAATATTATAAGTATACTTTATCATCCAATACTATTGAAAAATGGCATAAATTACCGAAATATTCGGAAAATATTCATTTCAATAAAGGATATACTCAAGTAAGTTATACCATTAATAATAACTTATTTACTCAGACAATAGATACTGAAAATTTAAATATTACTTCTTTTGATGATGAGAATATTGTTGCTGGGCAATCAGTTTCTAGAAATGAATTTGGTATAGAAGAAGGTCAGTTTTGGTCAAGTAAAGATAAGTATTTGGCATTTTACCAAAAAGATGAATCAAATGTAACGGATTATCCATTTATAAATCCAGATGCTATACCTACTACATATTATACAGTTAAGTATCCTATGGCTGGACAGTTATCTGAGAAAACTTCAGTAGGAGTTTATAATGCTAGCTCAAAAGAAGTTACCTATTTAAAAACAGATACAAATTTTGCTTATGTAACAAATGTATCTTGGAGCTTGGATGATAAGTTTATTTTAGTTGCTTTATTAAATAGGGGACAAGATCATTATAAAATGTGTGCATATAACCCTGATAATGGAGAGTTATTATATGAATTATTTGAGGAGAAAAGTGACTCTTGGCTTGAGCCTCATCATGCACCATTTTTTATACCTGGAACAGATAATGAGTTTTTATGGTTTTCTGATCATACAGGATACAATCATATTTACAGATATAATGCAAAAGGTAAATTATTAAATGCTGTTACTAAGGGAGATTATGTAGTAACTAAATTAATTTCTTATAAACAATCATCAAAAGAAATATTCTATCAAAGAATTGGAGATAAAGGAGACGAATTAAACTTTTATGTTTATAAAAAAGGTTTAAAAGGTAAAAAATCTATTAAACTAACTAAAGAAGAAGGTGTTCATAATGTTTTAATATCTTCAGATGGTAATTTTGCGATTGATAATTATTCAGCATCAGATGTACCTAGACAAATTGATGTAATTGATATTAAGTCTGATAAAATTAATCATATTTTAACTGCTGAAAATCCTTTAGCCAATGTTGAAGTTGGAACAACCGAAATTGTAACAATTAAAGCAGCAGATGGTAAGACTGATTTATATGGCAGATTAATTAAACCTTCAAATTTTGATGCTAACAAAAAATACCCTGTTTTAGTTTATGTTTATGGCGGACCCAGAGCCCAATTAATTAATAACTCTTGGTTAAATGCAGCAAGCTTATGGATGCATCAACTTGCATCAGAAGGTTATATTGTATTTACATTAGACAATAGAGGTTCTGAAAATAGAGGAAGAGATTTTGAACACGTTATTTACAGAGATTTAGGTACAAATGAAATTGAAGATCAGATGAAAGGGGTAGAATATTTAAAGGCTCAATCTTTTGTTGATACAACTAAAATGGCTGTTAATGGATGGAGTTTTGGTGGTTACATGACCATATCTTTAATGTTAAAAAAACCAGGTACATTTGATGTAGGTGTTGCCGGAGGACCTGTTACTAATTGGAGATTATATGAGATTATGTATGGCGAAAGGTACATGGATACTCCGCAAGAAAATCCAGAAGGTTATGAAAATACTACTTTAGCTAACTATGTAGATAATTTAGAAGGAAAGTTATTGATGATTCATGGTGAGCAGGATGATGTTGTACTTCCCCAACATGCTGATCAGTTA
>CALTNV010000144.1 GCA_943845485.1 uncultured Flavobacteriales bacterium
CTTTTACAAATCTTAATAGAATGTTCCAATATCGTTTATTCATTTGTTTTTGTTTGGCTTCTATGACATCCATAAAACCAAAAATCCCGAACTTTTTGAAGGATTTATCTCTTGCTTGTTCAAAAGTTAAATTGGGTGTTTCCTCCCAAATACTTTCAATATCATTGGCCAAATGATCTACCAATTCTGTTTGCACATCATAATGATATACATAATGTTGCCGAGTAAATTTGTAAAGATTTTCTATTTGTAATGTTGTAAGTTTCATCAATAAAAAGTTTAAGAAATTAACTGATTATATATTTTTTGAGCCTTGTCTAATTCTTCATTAAGATAGCGAATACCAATAGCAGAAAACGAAGCCACTGCAATCATTATGATAGATATGGAGAAAAGACTAATTTCGTAATCAAGGAAAACCTTTGGCATATAAATTACAGCGTTCAAGATTGTTATTGGAAAAGTCGCAAAGAATATAGCTGAAACCAATCTTGCTGAATTCATCACCTTGTATTTAAATGCAAACCTGAACATAAAAGCAATGTATACCCCAAACATGATAAAAAATAGGGTTTTTAAAGCTAGCTTGTTTTCTTGAAAACACAAAACTGCAACTCCAAGCGATACTGTTCCTAGAATAAATTTAAAATTAGAGAATGTCTTTTTAATATATTCTATAAAATTCTTATTTCGATTCCTGTTATACAATTTTAATCTTGATGCTAAAATTTCATCAAAACCTCCGCCATTAAAATTCTCTCTCCAACCTAAAGCAATAAAAGATTCTTGAACCATTTCTTTAAAATCATTATCCGAATTCTCTGCAATAAATCTTTCTTCAACATCAGAAACAACATGATCTAACATTTCTATTCTAATATCCCAATATTTTATTCCATCATTTTCTAAACGATGATCTATATATTTAATTTGTTGTTTTGTAAGTTCCATCTTTATAAAATTACATTTGGATATTGTTCTTTTACTAATTTCTTATTTTGATAAAACACATATTCCCCTGACCAATAAAATAGTAATAACGTCATAAAAAGGATTAATTCTATTGCATTATAACTAGGGTTTAAAAAACTTTCCTCATTTCTGTTTCTAGTCATAAAATTAAAAATCATAACCGATAAATAAAATCCATTAAAAAAATACATGGTCATATTTAAAACCAAAAAAGTGTCTTTTTTTGTATTTCTCATATTTACATTAAATAATAATCGGAATCCTAAAAAGATTAAAATAAAACTAAGAACAGAGAAAAAAGCTTCTTTATCATCAACAAAATTCATCAACAAAAACAAGACATAAAATAGCACGCCCGTAATAATTATCTTAGGAGGTTTAAGAAATGTAATTACTTGTTGTAAAGATTGTTTGTAAAACTTTTTTTGAACTGATTTAGTTTTCTCTTTTAATAACTGCTTAAAGCCCTCATCCTTAAAATTACTATGTATATTTTCAATTTCTTTTTTAAAATCTATAGTAGAATTTTTAACTAACTTTTTCTCCAAAATATTTGCAAAATGATCTACTATTTCTGCTCTAACATCATGAAATTTAATGCCACAACCATAAATGTAATTGTCTATTTGTAAGAGTTGTTCTTTTGATAATTCCATAGCTTATGAAATTTTATATTTTGTTATTTCCGCTTGGTGTTTTTTAAAAAAATAATGGCAGATATAAGTTACTGCAAAACCTCCAAAAAGAAAACCCGTAAGAACAGGCTCTAAGTTTCCTTTCTCATTAAAATGATTTCCCATCAATAAAGGAATTATTAGAAAAATAATACCTAAATACTGCGTTCTTAGAATAAAACGATAGGTTGTTTTTACTTTCGATTTTATAACTGTTATAATGATAAAAATTAAGTAGATTAAAAAAACAGCCGTAATTAAATTTAAGAATCCATTTACTAAATAGATTGTGCTTTTAGAAAAAATAATTGAAAAATTCTTGAGAAATAGTATAGGTAAAAAACATGCTGACAAATAAAGTAAGAAAAAAGGTCTAAACATTTTAACTGCTTTTTTTACTACAATCTTAGATTCGTGATATTGAAGACCAAAATAAAAACTCGACGTATCTTTAAAATGTTGATCCCATTTTAAAACAGTTATTTTAAAGGCATTTTCAAAAGAATAATTGTTATCCAAGAAGCTTTCAATATCAGAAATCATATGATCTAAAACTTCTACTTTTAAATCAATAAAATCAAAGCTTTTTTTATCAAGATAGGTTTCTACTTGCTGTATTTGTTTTGTTGTGATTTCCATAGCGTATAAAATCTTACTCCAAACTAAATTTAGGGTTCACCAAATGTTGCATTGTTCTTAAAAACTCTTGCATTTCTTCCAACTTGTTGGCCGTTTCTTTGGTTCCGATTTCGGTTAATTTATAATACTTTCGTAATCGATTTCCAACTTTTGCAACCTCAACATCTAACAAACCATCTGCCTCTAATTTGTGCAACGCAGGATATAGAGCTCCTTCAGTAATCTGTAATTCGCCTTTGGTGAGTTCTTTTACTTTTTGAGTAATTTCAT
>CALTNV010000145.1 GCA_943845485.1 uncultured Flavobacteriales bacterium
TCGAAATCTTAAAAAAGCATTAGCAGATTATGCAGAAGGAACTAAAGGGAAAGATGCACTTGAAGATGATGAAGATTTCGAAATACCCCAAAGTAATCTACAACTAAACCATTCTTTTTACCTTCAATAACTCGATTTGCTCTCGCTATTGTTTGCATTAATGTATGATTCTGAAGTGGTTTATCTAGGTATAAGGTTGAAACTGAAGGCGCATCAAAACCTGTTAACCACATTGCTGTCACAAAAACAATTCTATACGTACTATTAGGATCTTTAAAATAATCTTCAATATTACGGCCATCTTCATCTGGATGGTCCATTAATTTTCTATGAGGGGTAATGTTCAATCCTTCTTTCTCAAAAACTTCTTTTTCTTCTTTATCAGATCCTTCCTGACTAACTACAGCGGACATTCTAGTTTCTTCCATAAAAGTTATCGCTTCTTTATAACGTTCTTTTATTTCAGTATCTTTTTCTCTTACTATCTTTTTTCTTAATTCTTTTATTTCTTCCTTTTGAACTTGCTGTACAAATTCATACATTCTAACAGCTGTAAACTTATCAATACAAACTACCATCGCCTTCATAGGCTTTCGTTCCAAATCATAGTTCTTTACATTTAAACGATACGGATAATGTTGTACAATATGTTTTGCAATTTCTTGTAAACGATCTTCACGTCTAACAACTTGTAATAATGTTGAATACTCCTTGTCAAGCTTTTTCTTTTGCTCTTCAGTTAGATCTTCATTTTCTAAAATTTCTGCAGCATCACCTACAAGGTCTTCATTTATTTGTTCTACTCTTGGAACACTTTTTTTATAATACAAAGGTACCGTTGCACCATCTTCTATACTTTGTGCAAAGTTATATTCAGAAACATACGGTCCAAACCAATCTTTTGTTAGTTCACTTCTTAATAAAGGTGTTCCTGTAAAAGCAATGTATTGTGCATTTGGTAAAGCAATACGCATATTTTCACCATATCCTTTGTATTGTGTTCTATGCGCTTCATCTACAATCACTATCCAGTTATCACGCTCTGTTAATTGCGGATATGTTTTTCCTTTTTCTATACCGAATTTATGTATTAAGCTAAAAACATACGATCTATTCGATTGTAGATAATCTCTTAGTTTATTTCTACTACTTGGTCTGTAATAGTTTTCTTTTTGTTCTTTTGTTTCCAACACCACTTCTGTCTCCTGGAAGTTTCTATATATCTGACTGTCTAAATCTGTTCTATCCGTTACAATTAAAAAAGACCAATTCCCTTCTACTTTACGCTCAATTTTTTGAGAAAAGAAAATCATAGAATATGATTTCCCTGAACCTTGTGTATGCCAAAATACACCTAATTTCCCTTTTTTACCTTCCTTGTTTTTGAGTGATTCTATTGCATTATTCACACCTAGAAATTGATGATTTTTTGCAATAATCTTCACTTTATTTTTGTGATACAAAACAAAGTTCTCAAAATAATCTAATAGGTTTTTCTTATTACATAAACCCTCTCCAAATAATTTTAAACTTAATCTTTTTGAAGTCGTTTTACTTTCAGCTTCAACTTCTAAACGTGTTAATTGAGTGTTTGAAACTGATGTGTCTTCTAGTTTTACCCAAGAAAAGAAATGCTCCCAAGGTGCATTAAAAGAACCAACACGTGTTTCTATACCGTTAGAAATACACACAAACATATTATACCAAAATAACTGAGGTATGTCTCTCTTATAACGTCTTAAGTTAGTATCATACCCTCCTTTTACCTTTTCTGTAGCGTTTTTCAACTCAATCATTACCAAAGGCAAACCATTAACATATAACATTAAATCTGGTCTTCTGGTAATATTTGCCGTTTGTAAATATTCTATACTTAGTTGAGATACTACTAAAAAATCGTTGTTCGTTTCATCATCAAAATCTAATACTTTTACGTATCCATTTTCTTCTCTTCCTTCTCCATTTTGAAAAGAAACAGGTACTCCATTTTTTATTAATTGATAAACTTCTTTATTAGCTAATACCGGAGTTAAACTAACTCTACTTTTAGATAATTCATCTATAGCAAATTCTATACATTCTTTTGGTAGTTTATCATTCAGTCTTATTAAAGCAGTTCTTAAATCTTCTTTTAATACTACATCTTTTAGACTATCTCTACCTATTAGTTTTTTCTCCCATGCATCTTTATGAGCATACCCCAGCATTAATTCAAAAAATTGAATATCTGCTTCTTCTATGTGTGATTCGTTTAAAAATGCCATTTATTTAAATTTGATTTTATAACCATCTGTCTCAACTAAAAAATTACTGTTTTCAAAAAATGAGTCTTCCTGTTTATATTGAAAAATATTTTCTAAATATTTAAAATCAATGTTTTCTGAAAACAAATTACTGATTAATAGAATATCATAATTATTATTATTTTCATGACCAACTCTTACTTCATTTTTACTAATATAAAAAGCATTGTTATTGGTAGTTGTACTTTTTACCTCAACAAATCTTGTTATACCATCTATAGTACATTCAAAATCATACCCATAACCGTCTTTCCCTTCTGGTAAACCAGCTCTTATTGCGTATTCAGATTTCCAGATAACTTCATCAAATTTTTTCTTTAAAACTTCAAAAGCATATTTCTCACCAATAAAACCAATTTCAGATTTAGGAATTGAAGTTTTAACTCCATTTGTAGATTGTCTAACACCAACACCTCTTAAAGTATCCAATTTTTTCTCTACTTTTTCAGGTGAATATACTTCTATCTCCAATTTATTATCTTCTACATTCTTTTCTATTTGATTTAATAGGGCTTCATAATCAGTAATATCTATTTCCTGACTTGAAGATGATAATTTAACTTTACTTCTTTTAACGTCTTCATTTAAATATTGTTCTTTATACTCTATTTCTAGTTCTTTAAGCTTATCAAAATAGATCTTATTTTTAAAATCATTATCATATAACATCGTATTTAATAAATCATTATTAAAAATATTTTCTTCTTTAAGTAGTTTTTTGAAGATCTTTAAGTTGTTCTTATAAACACCTTCAATATCTGTGATTTCAGAATCTTCAAATTCTAAAAAACCTGAATCTTGATATTCTTCAAATTCTTCTTGGTACAATTTATCTAAATCTAAAAATAATGAATTTGGAATCTCTATTTCTTGAAAGTCATAAGAATCAAATTCATTTATATCACTTGTAAATTCTTCAGAATATCCCTTAGAAAACAATAAGGATTGATATTTTTTAGACATTATATTATGAATACCTTTTAGCAAGTTTAGGTAATACTCTCTAAAATCTATATCTGTTTTTGAAAATTCATTAAAACGTTTACTATCTATTTTTAAACTTTTAAAAAGCTTTTTTACAAGTTTATAGTTATTGTAACAAGATAATTCATGATAATTTATACCTCTGTATAATTCAAAAAAATCATCGTACGAAAGCTTACAGTTTAAATTTTCGAATATTTCTTTCTCACTATTTAAAATATTATTTTTAAAATCATATTTAGTAGCCTTTAAAACACTCTTCCAAAACTGTTGATTTGAAGTTAAGGCTCCTTCGAAGTTTCGCATTACTTCTTTTTCAATAGTTGAGAATTCTGGGAATTCTCTTGTCAAAATTTCTTTCCATTTAGATTCTTCTTGCCCTATAATTAACATAAAATCTTTTCTATTTTCTGTAACTGTTAAGGCACCACAAATAATATCTGAAACTGTTTCTACAAAACGATAGTCTTGTTTTAAATCTGAATAAGATAATGATGTATTTTTGACTTTAATATAATATGTTTTTGAACTTTTTTCAAATACATATTCATTTGTTTTTAGCTCTAATTTTTCCTTTTTATCATTAATATAATATTCAACTTCACAATTATTACATAGTTTTATTTTTAATTGCTTTAAACTACCTAACTCTTTATCTTTTTGAGTTTCTGTTATATTCTTTAGATGTCTGTAAACAAATAATAATGGTTTTAATTGGTGAAACTCATGTTGAAAATCTGTATTTAATGTGCTATCTAAAATTTGCTTCTTAACTTCAAATTCTATATA
>CALTNV010000146.1 GCA_943845485.1 uncultured Flavobacteriales bacterium
CTAATCCATGAAAAGCTATTAAAGTTTTCGCCGGAGTAGGGCATTAGATAACCATTTTCTAAGCTACCATTAAATCGGTTTCCTAACGAAATGGAGTCACCTTTATTCACATGAAAAAGCTGAGGCATCGCTAAAACAAAAAGGATTACCATGATAGATATCGAAAAATACAATATGGTTTTCTTAAAAATACCGAGCAAATATTTCATTTTTAGTTTGTTGTTGTAAAAAAACAAGGGGTTAATTCATAAAAACTACAGCAGTATCTCATATACTTAAAACTTATTTTTTTAATTGAGTTGTTAAATGTATGAATACTGTATCCTTTTCTATGAGAAAGTAATGCATCCTTTTTTAAATTGTATATAATGTAAAAGAAGATAAATCTAGTGTACCCTATGCTTTATATGCTTTGTTTGGAGTGTTAGAAATTTGATTGCAGCTTAAAATTAAGCTAAGCTGATATTTTATATACCATATTAGGTGTTCTTAATAGGGTAAATTCTTGTTTTGTACGTTTTATCTAAAATAAACCACTACCATTATGTGCCTTTAATACTGCAGATAGTTGGGCAGGTGACTTAATTTTTTCTTTGTATCCACATCCTAAATCATGCCTTGGGCATTGGAGGTAATATGTATCTAATAAACCACTGTTTATTGATTTTTCTTTTAAAATTAAAGACTCGAGGTGTATTGGACATAAATATTCATTAAGCTTTGCTCCTTTAACACTGTTCATCATTCCTTTTATGATCTTTGGTGAGTTCTTATAGTTAATGATATCGTTGTATTCTTTATTCGTTATTTCAAATTCAGGTATACTAGTGTCTGTAAATAATTGATAATCTTTAGGTGTTAGTTTTTCAATATTTCGGCAAGGTTTATTTCTATTAAAATATCCACTGCAACCCCAGAATAAGTCAGAAAGCTCTGTTATTAACTTGTCTCTTCCCCATTGTAAAATCATTGGTTGGCCACATTTACAACATTTTTTACCATAGATCGATTTACCTCTATGATATTGTAAAACATGTATCTTATCATTGTTAATTATCAAAGAGTCGTATACAGTCTTTTTATTCTGTAATTCTACTCCAATTTTCTTTTCATTAATTTCCTGCAGCTCTTCTCTTACTTTTTTTCTTTCTTCTTTGAGCTCTTTAACCCTCTCTTTATCTCTTGTTGTTAACGCTCTATCTTTTCTGTACTTATCAACATACTCAGACATCTCATCATTAACATCTTTTACCGTATTTGTTTCACTTTTAATTTTTTCATTTAACTCATCATGGTTAGTTTGTAATTCATATATTTTTTCAGATAGTTTTGTTTTAAATTCACTTACAGTATTTATCACAACACCGACTACAGTAGCACCTATACTGACAATGCCTTTTAATATTGAACTAAAAAATCCCATTATATTCTTTTATGGTTTTGAAAATTTATAAATTCTTCTGTTTGTGTTTTCATACTTTTTGTAAATTCTTTAAATTTTTCTTTTTCTTCATAGTACGTCCTAATTCCAATGGTCGTAATCATTGATATTAATCCACCAGTAATTGGGTATATTCCTGCACCAACAAAAGTCGCAATTAAACTATTCTTTAACTTTTTAGTTGTGCCATCTAAAAATTTATCATCAAAAACAGCATTATTAACTGCTAATCTATAGCTCTGTGTAGCTAAAATAAAACCAATGGTAATTAAAGGGTTAAAGTGTAAATCAAATTCATCAATAAAATCGTTATTAGTATTAATATTATCGTTAACCATTTTTGTTATTTCTTCATTACTCATGTCCGAAGCTAAGATTAATTTTTCATCCAGGTGTTTTGTAATTTCCTCTGTGGTTAATATTTTAATTGATGGGTATTTATCAATTGTAGTTTTTATATAATTTAATTGGTCAGTAGCTTTTAGTTGCAGATACTCAATTGGTTCTCCCAACTCATTAACAATCTGTAAATCCCATCCAGGCTGTGTTAAAGAATCAGCTATTATTGCTTTTTCTCCATTCCTGAGAAAAATTTCACCCACCTGTTCACCATTATTAAGCCGTTCAGCCACAACAAGTTCAAAATACTTACCTTTTACACTATTTAAAATTCCCATCAGCTGCTCCTCGGTGTAATTAGTATATTCTGCTGGATTAAAATTTGGATTTGTAATTTTCAAAGCCTCTATTACTAAGGGGTCTTGTTCTCGGACAGAAACAAAAGGATTTAAGCTAATAGCGTCAACAATAGTACTGGATAAAGTCTCTATTTTTCGTTTGTTGTATTTTCTATAAACCCCTTCCAAGTCTTCAAGCCCTATAATGTTATCTCTCTTATATTTTTTTGATAAGTAACTGTAATTATTCTTAGCAATCATTATTTCGATTTAAATCTTCCAATCGATCTTCAATTTTATCCAATCGTTGCATTATATTGAGCAATTCTAGTTCCAGTACTCTAATTTTTTGAGTTTGCTTTTTTTGATCATTTAAATCCTTATCAAAGCCTGTTAGTATTTCAGCTAATTTAAGATGATAATAATCAATTTGTTTTTTTATCACATTTAAATCTAATTTCATAGCGGTAATTTTTAATTCAAGTATATTTTAGTGAGGTAATATTCATTTAAATATTTTAATTATAACTAATATTAAACAAGCTTTATTTCCAGAAATATTTAATATAAATGTGACTTTAAATATAACAAATTACATATAATAAAATGTTTGAAATTTGTAAAAGAAAAAGGATTTTTTAAATAAACTAATCCTTTTATTATCAGGGTTATCAGTCTTATTATAAAATATTTTGTTTTTTGTAGTGAAAAAAGTATTACTAATTTTAATTATTTTCCTCTGTAAACAAACATCAAAAAAAAGTATTTATTTAACAAATTCTTTTTTAGCAAATATTCCTAGTATTTAATTTATTATGCCACAAGTAAAATAAATGTTTTAATTGACTAGCACCCCATAAAAGTAAATAGTTTTATTGAAAAATATATAGAATATATTAGAAGTCATAATTTAGAAAACTTAAGATTATAGCAAAAAAATAGTGCTCACCCTTCCTGTAATCTAAA
>CALTNV010000147.1 GCA_943845485.1 uncultured Flavobacteriales bacterium
ATCAATAAAAACTAAATCAAATTTTTTATTTAATGTTGGTATTACATCAATAGCATTACCAATAATATAGTTTATGTTTTTTTTAAACGCGCTTTTGTTAAAAAAACCTTGTGTAAACTCCTCTAGTTCTTCGTTAATATCAATAGTTGTTAATGTGCCATCTTTTTTTAAACCTTCGGCAAAACACAATGCTGAAAAACCGGTATATGTTCCTATTTCAAGGATGTGCTTTGGATTTATGATTTTACTAATCATAGAAAGAAGTTTACCTTGAAATTGACCGGAAAGCATTCTAGGGTTTAATATATTTACATTCGTATCCCTATCAACTTGTTTTAATAAGTTGCTATTTTCCGAAGTGTGCGCATTACAATAGTCTTGAATGGAATTATCTAAAAAATTCATAAATTAATTATCATTAATATTAAGGTGTAATTCATATAAATATAATTATATTATATTTGTTTACATACTTAAAAATCTATTTAGCATTGAAAAAATCAACACTTATGAAAATAAAATTAAGCGCGTACATACTATTTATTGGAGGGCTATTTTTCTTAACATCAACATATTTCAAAAATAGATCTAATCATATAACTCCTACTTATGATGTTGCAGTAAGTGAGGTAGAGGAGCAGAATAGACCTATGATGGCTTATGTTTTATTTAATATACTCCAAGAGTATGCTTATCATAATTTAAAAATTGATGATCGATTCTCTGATAATGCATATCATTCTTTTCTTGAAAATGTAGATTATGCTAAAAGATATTTTACAAAAGCTGATTCTGCTAAATTAAGCTCTTACCGTTTTAATATAGATGATGAAATAAATAATTTTTTATCTAATGATAAAATGGATTCTCAACAATTTGAATTTTACAATGCCACCATGGATATTTTAAACTCAAGAATTGAAGATGTTAAAGGTTTTTATCCAGAAATTTTAGCTGAATCTTTTGATTTTAATTTAAATGATTCAATTTATTTTGATGAGGATTATATTTTTTACGTAAAAAATAAAAATGAATTAAAAGATAGGTGGAAGTTGTATTTAAAATATCAAACCTTAGTTAAGTTAAATGAATTAATTGAAGATGAGGAGAAGGCCTTAGAAGCTAATGACACTAGTTTTGTAGTTACCTCTTTTGAAGAGAAAGAACTTAAATCTAGAGAGAAAATTAAAAAAAGGTATGATGATTACTTTAAAAGGGTTGATAAAATTAAAGATGAAGATCGTTTTGAGGTTTATATAAATAGTATATTGTCTATTTATGACCCGCATACAAACTTTTTTGCACCTAAAGAAAAGAAAGATTTTGATATAAGAATGTCAGGAAAATTAGAAGGTATTGGAGCTCAATTACAAGAAAAAGATGAGCAAATTTCTGTTACCAGAATTATTCCAGGTAGTCCATCTGCAATTCAAGGTGAATTAGAAGTAAAAGATGTGATTATTAAAGTGGCTCAAGGAGATAGTTTACCTATTAGTATTGAAGGAATGTCTATTAGTGATGCTGTTGAATATATTAGAGGTAAAAAAGGTACAGAAGTTAGGTTAACAGTTTTAAAACCAGATGGAACTAAAAAAGTTATTTCAATTATACGTGATGTGATTGAAATTGGAGAAACCTATGCTAAAAGTTCTGTTATTACAAAGAATGGAAAAAAAATAGGCTATATCTTGTTACCAAGTTTTTATGTTGATTTTAGTGATGCTAACGGTAGAAGATGTAGTACCGATGTGAAAAAAGAGTTAGAAAAGCTTAAAAAAGCTGGTGTTGAAGGAATTGTTTTTGATTTAAGAAATAATGGAGGTGGTTCTCTTGAAGATGTAATTGAAATGGTTGGTTATTTTGTTGAAAAAGGACCAATTGTTCAAGTGAAATCTAGGGGGGCTGAACCAAGAGTTTACAATGATTATGATAGTGATGTTGTTTATGACGGCCCACTGGTTGTTATGATTAATGAATACTCCGCTTCTGCTTCTGAAATTTTTGCTGCTGCTATTCAAGATTACCATAGAGGTGTTATTGTTGGTACCAAACAATCTTTTGGTAAAGGTACTGTACAGCGTTTTATTGGTTTAAATGATGTGTTACAAAATAATGATCAGAATTTAGAGCTTGGTTCTTTAAAGCTAACTATTCAAAAGTTTTATAGAATAGATGGAAGATCTACTCAATTAAATGGTGTACAGTCTGATATTGTATTTCCTGATTTATATAGTGAAATAAAGGTTGGAGAAAGAGAACAAAGTTTTGCATTGCCTTACGATGTGATTAATTCATCAAATTACAATGATGTAAACGATGTAGATAGTGTTGTTTTAGCTTCATTGTTAAAACAAAGTAATGCTAGGGTTGATACCAATAGTTATTTTAATGTAGTTAAAAAAGGAGCGATTGAATTAAAGAAACAAAATGATAGAAAAGGAAGCTCTCTTAATTTAAATGATTATCAAGCTGCATTAATTTTAAATAATGAGAAAAATGAAGCTTTTGATCCTTTTAAAAATATTGAACCACTTTTTGAAGTAAATAATTTAAATGAAGATTTACTGATTATTCAACAATCAGATTCTTCTAAAATACTACGAAATAAAGATTGGCTTAAAAACTCTGGAAAAGACTTTTATATCAATGAATCTGTAAATGTTATTGAAGATTTGATTGATTATGTAAATTAATAGCCAACACACCAAGTATTAACATGTTTGCTAATTACTACCCATTCGGGATGCAAATGCCTGGTAGAACGAACAGCGCAGGTGAGTACCGTTATGGTTTTAATGGTATGGAGAATGAAGACGAAATATCTAGTGGACATAAAAATACAAAATTCCGTTTGTTAGATGCTAGAATAGGACGTTGGACAGCTATTGACCCTGCTGCTCACTTGTATTATTCTTGGTCGCCTTATAATCTTTCGAAGAATAGCCCAGTTGTCAATAGTGAT
>CALTNV010000148.1 GCA_943845485.1 uncultured Flavobacteriales bacterium
CGATAAAACTCATTATTACTAACATTGCTAAAATTAGTAACATCAGAAGTCCCAGGAATTACATTCCAACTATTACCATCAGTAGACTTCTCCCACTTTAAAACAGCACCTGTATAATCTAACAAAGTAAACTGTCCAGTTAAAGCAATATCACAAAACTGATTAAAACCATCTAAAAAACCAGCATCAGTTGTATCATTGGAAAAAACAACAACTTCAACTTCGGAAACTTTAGAACAAAAGTCATTAAATAAAAAGGGTTTAAAAATTGTCGTATCAGTAAGTGAAGTATAACTGATAGAAGAAGAATTTACTAATGTATCAACCCAAGTAATACCATTATCAATAGAATAAGACCAATTAGAGACTTGACCAGTAAAATCATTTAAGTTAATAGATCCATTATTATAGTAAGAACAAACTGTGGTATCATTAGAAATAGAATTCACAACAGGTTTCGGATACATAGTTATCAAAACTGGTTCAGAATTTAACTGTTTACACAAAGAGCCATTTTGAATTGAAGCTCTAACGTAAGTATCTTGATATAGACTATCAAAAGGGTACTTTTTTAAAGTACTTTCATAACGCACCCAATTAGTCAGATCATTTGAGTATTCCCAATAGTTAACATTACCAATAGAGTTTACTAATTGTAAATTACCATTATTAAAATACTCACATACCGTAGTATCTTTAGACACATAGCCGGTAAAAGTTGTATCAGATACTGCGACTTTAAAAGGCACATTAGAAGTATCCGTATCACAATAACCGTATTCACTACTTAAAATGGCACGATAAAAAGTGGTGTTTTGGAGATTAGTAAAGTTATATTCAACAGAATTAACCCCTGTAGAAACCCAAGTGTTTTGATCATCTTCTGAAAACTCCCAATTTTCAATATTATAATTATAATTCTGCAATTCAATTGAACCAGAATTATCAAAAGCACAAACAGATGAATCTCCAATAATTTCACCCAATACGACAGGTTCATCATTAATAACAGTTACAGAAACCAAATTATTACTTGGATCAGTGTCACCTGGTAGATTTATAAAAATATCAATCGTGTAAGTACCATAAGTAGACAAATCAGCAGGTGTAATAAATTGCAAATCATTTGCTGTTGAATTAATAAAATTCACTCCTGATTGCGTAATAGTATTACCTGAATTAATAGTGTATGAAACAGTATAGGTAGAACCAATGATAAAATCACTTTTTTTTGAATTACCTATGTAAACAGAAATTTTTTCAGAACTAGATAATGAGCAACCATCGGTTGGATTTGTAACAGAAATCACAAATAAATCTTGAGCATTTAAAAATGTAACACTAAGACAGAAAAAAAATAAGATTAAAATTCGTTTCATTTAACAAAATTTATCATTGATAACTAACAAATATATAATAATAATTATAAAAACAAAAGAAAGCCACTTAAAAAGTGGCTTTCTTACTTAATAATATAAAGATATTAATACTCAATATTTTCTACCCTATCTGCAGAATAATTAATTTTTAGTGCATTAATTTCTCTTAATTCATTTTTTATTTGATTAACGGTTTTCATTTTAACCTTTACATCAATTTTCAGAGATGTTGTTACCAATCCTCTATCTCCCTCAGAACGTTCACTTAACTTCATATCTTTCCATTGACGAATTTCTATAGGGTTAAAATAAATTTGATCATCTAACTGTATAACAGGGGACTTACCAAACTTAGATACATTAAGAGGTTGTCCTACATATATGTAATCAACTAAAGACTTTCTTTCAATTTTAATAACTTCTGTAGCTTCAGGTTTTTTTTGATCAACTTGAACTTCAACTTCTTTCATAGTTGTTGAAACCATAAAGAAGAACAAAAGCATAAATACAATATCAGGTAAAGCTGAAGTATTAACAGCTGGTTGTGATTTTTTACCGTTTTTTCTAAATTTTGACATAATTTATCTATTTATCATTTAGAAGTATCTTTTGGTGGAGCTTCTGCAACACGCATAGGTACAATTTGTCTAACTGCCATTATTTTGATTTTATCACTAGGTTCATCATCCTTAAACTCGGAAAAATCTTTTTGCCAAACTGACTGAGTTAATTCATTACGCAGTTCGTTAATAGCTCTTTGAATTTCATTTTGAACCTTTATATACATCTCATATGAAGTGTTATTATCACTTTTTAAAGATATCATAGCGTTATCAGGTAACTGGTTATAGTTACCAAAAAACTGAATAGCGTCTAATTTAGCATACCAAGAAGCTAAATCATTCTCTGTTGCTCCTAGAGATTTCATTTCGTTAATCTTGTTTTTCACATAACTAGGAGTTATTGGAGATAATTCTGGTAAATCAGCTGAGTTTGTAGGGTTTAAATAAAACTCTTTAACACCTTCTGTTAACTGACTAATATCCATTAATTCATTTTCAACTAAAAGTTGATCATATTTATTTACCTTAACCTCATATACGTTACGTGCCTTAACAATAGGTGGTGTAACATTTTCTGGTGGTTTTTGCGGTAAGTTCCTATTAATCCCGGCATCAACATCCATTGTTGTAGTTACTAAGAAAAATATCAAAAGTAAAAACGCAATATCTGCCATTGACCCAGCATTAATTTCAGGAATTTCTTTTCTTGCCATAATTTATTTATTTAATTACGTTAGAAACTTCAGCCCATATAATAGCTCCTATTGCTACAAAAAACAATATTAAAAAGCTATATATACCCATATCAACATTTGTAATTGTACTTGGAGATACAGATGCTAATAATTTTGGACTTGCACCAGCAAGCTGGTCGTCAGCTAATAAATAAGAGATTAAAAAAACAACCACTAAAGCTAAGACACCATAAAGTACCGTCATATTTCCTTTAATATTATTAGCAAAATGGTAAATACCAAAAGCCAACACAAATATTACTGCTAGAAACAAAGCAACATAAGTGATATTTAAAGAAAAATTGATTACAGATACCGCAGAACTTTCAGCTGACTTCATAGCTTCAACACTATCAAAATCAATAATGTTATAATCTGATGGATCACCGTTACCTATTATTAAAGCAAAACAAATTGCCCCTACTACTATAAAAACTGTAGCAATAATCGTAGCAACTAATCCAATTTTTTTATTATCATTCATAATAAATTTATTTTTACTGTTAACAACAATTGGAAATACTCTTACTTAGTAATATTATTTTTTACTAAAATATCAACTAAAGAAATAGAAGCATCTTCCATTTTATTAACAATACTCTCTACTTTAGAAACGATAT
The DNA here is from genome assembly GCA_943845485.1 of uncultured Flavobacteriales bacterium. The sequence continues at coordinate 3,297 of CALTNV010000148.1, forward strand.
AGTTATAAAACACTTGTAATACAATTGCTACTAATAAACCTGCAACAGTTGTTAATAAAGCTTGTTTGATACCTCCAGCAACTACAGTTGCAGAAATAGTACCAGCAGACTCAATATCATCAAAAGCAGAAATCATACCAATTACAGTACCTAAGAAACCTAACATCGGTGCTAAAGCGATAAATAAAGAAATCCAAGATAAGTTTTTCTCTAATAACCCCATTTGAACACCACCATAAGCAACAACTGATTTTTCAACCACATCAATACCTTCAGAAGATCTATCAAGACCTTGGTAAAATATAGAAGCAATAGGTCCTCTTGTATTTCTACAAACTTCTTTAGCAGCATCTACACCACCAGCTTTAAGAGCAGACTCAACGTCAGCTAATAACTTTTTAGTGTTAGTAGTTGCCATATTTAAATATATAATACGTTCTATTGACAATGCTAAACCTAATATTAATGAAATTAATACTAAAGCCATAAACCCTGGTCCACCTTCAATAAACTTTTCTTTAATTTGAGCTTTTAAACTTTCGTTTACGACAGTTGTTTCACCACTAGAATCAGAAGTAACAACCTCTTCTTCAACAACCATTTCATCAACTTCTACAACTTCTTCAGTTTGTACCATAGTATCAACTGCTTGATCATCTTGGGCTATAACATTTATTGACCCAAAAGTTAAAATTCCCGTAAGTGCTAATAGAGCAAAAAACTTTTTCATTTTTCTATTTTAAATTATTATTTATTTTTATTTTTTGTGAAGATATAAATTTTTTTTAAACTAATATAGTATCTTAAAATCATTGTAGAGAGGATGGGATTCGAACCCACGGTCCCCTTTCGAGAAAACACGCTTTCCAGGCGTGCGCCTTAAACCACTCGGCCACCTCTCTTTATAATAATTTTAAACGATAAAAAGTCATTTATATTTCAAGTTAAAAAGAAATTTAATTTTTGTTAACATCAATTAAATTTACATTTTTTAATCCGTTAAAACCCTAACAATACTTCTACTGGATCTTTTGACCCAAATAACATTCTTTCAGGGTTTTCTAACATTTCTTTCACTTTCACTAAGAAACTTACTGATTCTTTACCATCAATGATTCTATGATCATAAGAAAGTGCTAAATACATAATTGGACGTATTTCAACTTTCCCATTGATTGCCACAGGACGCTCAACAATATTATGCATACCCAAAATAGCAGATTGTGGAGGATTGATAATAGGAGTTGACAACATAGATCCAAAAACCCCGCCATTAGTAATGGTAAATGAACCACCTTGCATTTCTTCTACGGTTAATTTACCATCTCTTGCTTTTAAAGCCAAACGTTTAATTTCAGCTTCAATTTCAGCTAAAGACATTTGTTCTGCATTTCTAACAACAGGAACCATTAATCCCTTAGGAGAAGAAACTGCCACACCTATATCAGCATAATCAAACATCATCATCTCTTTACCTTCAATTTGAGAATTGACTTGAGGAAATAAATTTAATGCCTCTGTTACTGCTTTTGTAAAAAAAGACATAAAACCAAGGTTTACATCATGAAACTCTGCAAATTTCTTTTTATACTTTTTTCTTAAGTCCATGATTGGTTTCATATCTACCTCATTAAAAGTAGTAAGCATTGCTGTATCGTTTTTAACAGAAACCAGTCTTTCAGCAATTTTTCTTCGCATCATAGACATTTTCTTGAACTCAACATCTCTTGTTCCACCCCATCCAGCAGCAGAAGAAACAGCAGTAGGAAATCCAGCAGCTAAAGCATCAACAACATCTTGTTTAGTTATTCTTCCATCTTTACCTGTACCAGAAACTTGAGAAGAAGAAACATTATTTTCATCCATTATTTTCTTTGCAGAAACACTTGGATGACCCGTAGCATATGATTCTTTTTTAGATTCAACAACAGGATTAACAACTTCTTTTTCTGGAGATACTTCAGTCTGCACTTCAGCATTATCAGATTCAGTTTCTACATTTTCAAAACCAGCAGGTTTTTCAGCTGATGTATCAATTAAACAAACTACCTCACCAACTGCAACAGCATCCCCATCTTCAGCTTTAAGAGTAATAATTCCACTTGCTTCAGCTGGTAATTCTAAAGTAGCTTTATCAGAATCTACTTCTGCAATTGCTTGATCTTTTTCTACATAATCTCCGTCTTCAACTAACCAAGTAGCTATTTCTACTTCTGTAATTGATTCACCTGGACTAGGTACTTTCATTTCAAGTACTGACATGATATATTTTTTTATATTCTTATTAATATTATACTAACTCTTTTTGAAATAACTTTGTAAACCACTTATCTTTTCTTTCACCAAACAATTTAGATGAACCCGCAGCTGGAGCACTTGAAGATGGTTTAGCTACAATTTCCCAATTTAACTGAGGTAATTGCATTCTAACAAACCACCATGCGCCCATGTTTTCTGGCTCTTCTTGCGCCCATACTAAACGTTCAGCATTAGGGTAAGAAGCAATAACTTCATCAATCTGTTTTTGAGGCAAAGGATATAATTGTTCTAATCTAACAACAGCAAACCCTTTAATTGATTCTTTTTCTATTTTTTCTTGAATTTCATAATAAGCTTTACCTGAACAGAAAACTAAATTTTTAATTTCACTTTTTCTAGATAAAGTATTAGGATCATCAATTAATTCTTGAAAAGTACCTGTTGCTAATTCATTCATAGATGATACAGCTTTAGGATACCTTAATAACATTTTAGGTGTAAATACAATTAAAGGTTTTCTAAAATCTCTCTTTAATTGTCTTCTTAATAAATGAAAGAAATTAGCTGGAGTAGATGCATTTGCAACCTGCCAATTTAAATCAGCAGACATTTGTAAAAACCTTTCTATTCTAGCAGAAGAGTGTTCTGCACCCATACCTTCGTAACCATGTGGTAGTAGCATTACCAATCCACTTTGAACTTTCCATTTATCTTCTCCTGAGGCAATAAACTGATCAATCATAATCTGAGCCCCATTAAAGAAATCACCAAACTGTGCTTCCCAAACAGTTAATGCATTTGGAGTAGTTAATGAATAACCATAT
>CALTNV010000149.1 GCA_943845485.1 uncultured Flavobacteriales bacterium
TAGCTTATCACAAAATAAGTTGATTAGTTTAATTTCATTTTCAGATAATACAGAGTTTATATTTACATAATCTGTTTTAACAGTTGTATTTTTAAATCTTTCCTTTATGTCTCTTTGTTTAATATAAGCAAAATCTAATGTGTTTTTAATTACTGGCACTCTAATGTCTTCTACCAATTCATCATTTAAAGCATTGTCAATTAATATTTGATATATAGAGTGATTATCAATATTTTGAATAGGTCCATTTAAAATTTCGCCGTCATGTTTTGCATTTAAATCACTTTTTCTAACAATCTTACCTTTATATTTAGTTGGATCTATTGTTGTACAATAACCAAAAACATCATTAAATACTTTGTCAACATATATTTTGCTAATATTTGAACTTTTTATGTTAATTATTTTAGAAGGTAAATGTTCTAATTCTGGGTACTTTTTTCTAAAAGTAACATCTTCCCAGTTAATAGCTAAACTATATTCAGCATTAATGTTATTTGTTAAATTATAATTTAGGAGCTTTGCTATTTTAAAAATTGTTGTACGTTTATTAGGATATTCTGGGTAAACTAAAATTGTTTTATTTTTAAATCCATTTTTAAAAAAATTAATTATTTTAAATAATAAATATTTAAAATCTTTTATTAATCTTTCAATTAATGGCATATTACTTCTATAGTTATTGAAAATACCGTTCATAATTTCATTCTTAATTTTTTACAAATATACAAAATCACAATTTTAATTTATTCTTGTAATTTCAATTTATACCACTAAATATTCTTTATAGCTTAAAGGGCTTTTGTAACTTAGTATTTCATATTTTTATCATGAAAGAATTATTTAGAGGTCAACTGTTTAAAATGCTGGTTACTCATAGCTCACCAGTATTATATCAACTAAAGTCAAATGATGATTTTATAGATGTTAATGATTGGGTTGGGAAAAATATTAGAATAACTTTTTTAAATAAAATTAATTGCATTAAATGTGATAAATTAACTAAAAAAAGTTTTGGTCAAGGATATTGTTACCCTTGTTTTATTTCAGCCCCAGAAACATCAGAATGTGTTATTAAACCAGAGCTTTGTAGGGCTCACTTAGGTGAGGGTAGAGATGTTGAATGGGAAGAGAGAAACCATAATCAACCACATTATGTTTATTTAGCAACTTCTAGTGCTGTTAAAGTAGGGGTTACAAGAGAAACCCAAGTCCCAACAAGATGGATTGATCAAGGTGCTACGGAAGCAATTATTGTTGCCAAGACTCCTAATAGATATTTAGCAGGAGTAATAGAAGTTGCCTTAAAAGATATGTTTACTGATAAAACAAATTGGCGTAAAATGCTTAAAAATGATATTATAGATGATGCTAATTTGGAAGAGCAAAAATGGGAATTAGAGGAGATATTACCTGACGATTTATCTCAATATATGGATGAAAATGATAAAATATATGGGTTTAATTATCCTGTTAAAAATTATCCTGAAAAAGTAAGTTCGTTCAACCTTGATAAAGATCCTATTGCACAAGGAAAAATTGAAGGTATAAAAGGTCAATATCTTATTTTTGACAATAACAAAGTAATAAATATCAGAAAATATACTGGATATCATGTCTCTATAGAAGAGATTTAAGTACAAATACTGATGATAAATTATTTTAATAAGAGTAGCTTACTTATTAAAATTAATTAGATATGTACTTTAATAAAAACGAAATTACTATTTTTTACAATAGCCACAATCCTGCATCAAACAAGTTACTTGCTTATGCTGTTTCTAATCATAAAATGGTTAATAAACAAGATATTTCCTCCTTTAACGTATCTGTAAATTTACTTGGTGAGATGTTAAACAATTACTCCGGTAAGATAAAAGATTTACTCAATAAGGGGCTGCCTTTTTATCAAGAGCATTTAAGAGGCAGGGATTTTACAGTCAGAGAGTGGGGAAGTATTATCCAAAAAAATCCTTCATTATTATTCAATCCACTTGTACATTACAATGGTCAAACAGTATGTTGTGTTGGACCAGAAGATATCTTTAAATTAAAATTGTGAAAGTAAGTTTAATTCAATCCAATATTATTTGGCATAACAAACTAAGTAACTTAATAAATATTGAGCGTCTTATCAATGAAAATATTTCTTCTACTGATTTAATAATTTTACCAGAAATGTTTAATACTGGTTTCACTATGAATCCTGAAAAATATTTTTCTACGATGAAATCTAATGATATTTCTTGGATGAAAAAAATTGCTTATGAAAAAGACTGTGCTGTTGCAGGCTCTTTAATCATTAAGGAAAATAATAGATACTATAACAGGTTAGTTTTTATTGATAAGAAGAATAGTATTCATTTTTATGATAAAAGACACCTATTTAGAATGGCCCATGAACATTCCAAATATACATCAGGTAAAAAGCATTTATTAACAGAACATTATAGTTGGAAAATTATGTGGCAAGTATGCTATGATCTTAGATTTCCTGTATGGAGTAGAAATACTAGTAATTACGATTTATTAATATATGTTGCTAATTGGCCTGAAAAAAGAATAAAAGCTTGGGATGTTTTATTAAGGGCTCGAGCGATAGAAAATCAATGTTATGTAATAGGTGTAAATAGGGTTGGTTTTGATGGTAACAAAGTTCCTTACAATGGACATAGTGTAATTATTTCTCCTACAGGGGAAATATTAGCTCAATTACCTGAAGATACTGAAGGGGTAATTAATTTTAG
>CALTNV010000150.1 GCA_943845485.1 uncultured Flavobacteriales bacterium
ACTGGCTGTATTCCAAATAATTCTAAAATACGAGAATTACCAACTCTTGGCTTCACTTTGGCTACTTTTAGTTTCGCTAATAAATCTTGACTGTGATTAGGGTTCAATACATATGTAGCTTCTTTTACTGATACATATTCATTTTTACCATTAACAGTACTTAAAATGAAACCATTTTCTAAATACTTATTACGCTCATCAAAATCCCAATTAAATTCTTTTGGTAAATTTACGGTAGCATCTACAATAGCGTTATAAAGCGCGGTTGAAGAACTTTTATTTTCATCAAAATATTTATGGTGTTCATTTAAAAGACGATACATTACTTCCTTTGACAAATCTTTAAAGTTTTCTTTAACACCTAATCTATTTAGTAAAACCTCAATTTGATCTGGTTTAATATTATATCTATAAAACACATCCGCATCAAAATTTACTTTTGGAGAATGCACTAATGGAGATAAATTACCTGCATTTGAAATACAATCTGATGGCTTAGACTTTTCTCCATTATCTATAGGTACAAAGACTTTATTTTTAAGATAAAATAACACATAAGACTTAATACTTTTAGTTTCTAGCCTTCTGTTATTTTGAACTTTATCAAAATGTAAATTAAAAACACAGGAATTGTGTTCTTTATCTGAGACAATACAGTTACTTAATTCATCGTCAGATATTAACCAAGCAATTATATCCTCAAAAGAAGCACTATCTATAATTTCTTTCATGAATTCAAACCATAAAACCTCTACCTGATGATTTCGAGTTAATCCTATACTCCTGCGATTAGGGAAAGTTTTAGAATCATTTGGTAGCGAGTATGGAAAACTTAATTGATCAAAAGTATAGTTCACATATAACGGACTAAATGGTAAACTTTGATATTTTACTAATTTTCTTCTTGGTGAACTAGCAACACCAATCCATTTTAAATACTGTTCAATGTTGAGTAAATCCTCAATACCATTTTCTTCTAAAGTTCCAACAAAAATATCTTCCTCTATTGAATTTAAAAGTTTTTCACATAAATACCCTTCTTCATAATCCTCTCCAAAATAAAGCTTATTTGCAGAAGTTAATTCGCCATTTCTTGAAAACAACAATGGAGAAGTTACATTCTGAAAGAACACTTCACGATTCCAGTCTTCTTTTAAACTATCAAAAATATAATATAAGGATGTATGCATTTCCGATATAACCGAAGACTTGTTGGTGTTCTCTTCTAACAATAAAGAGTGAGAACTAGAAATAATTTTTTTAGCAACAACAGTCATTGAATATTCGCTTACATCAAATTTTTGTAAGCGTTTAGATACATCCCTTATATCGCCATCTATACTTGATTTTAATTTTTCTGTAAAATCTTTATTTATAAATTGCAACTTTAAATCTCCAGGTAAATTAAACTCTTTACCACTTGGAGGTAAAATAACTTCTTCTAAGCTGTTTTTTATTACTTCTCCATTTTTATTAATTAATAAGTTTGGAAAAATAGGTTTAGGTTTTGAATAAAAATAACTAGTATCATCTATTAAAATGTTTATCCAAGCTATTTTTTGATCATCAGAATAATGACCTTCATTAACAATTTTATTTATTTTTTCTGTAAATACTTCATCATCATAATATTGATCTTCATAAGTTGTATACATATAATTATGAATACTTTGATCTGGTGTTGATTTTAAAAGCGTTTCAAAATCTAAAGCACATGCATCAGGTATTAAATGATCAATCTCTATTTCGTAAAATTTAGGAGCTTCTTCTAAAGTGATATAACCATTATGTATTGTCGGAAAAATAGCTACTTCATCAATGTATTCTTTTATTAAAGTATCAAAACCCCAATATTCATCATACAAAGAAGATTGTTGCTTTTCATTAGGTATTAAAAGTTTTAAAGCATCATAATTACTAACCGCACTTTCAGTTAATTTTAAAGCACAATCCACTAATAATTTTGCTAATTTTCTTATTAATTGAATGTTGAAATCGTTCTCATCTTTAGTTAAATGATTTCTATCAGATTTTAACTCAAAAGAGCCATGAGCAATTACAGGAAAAGGAAAATCTATCTCTGTTCTAAAATAAGAAAAAAGTTTATGAAAAGTAACTTCTTCTTTTGGGTTGTAAGCTATTTTTAATTCGTAGTTTTTAGCTTCTTCTAAACCTTCAATTTCTCCTTTATCTTCTAAAATATTCCACAACCATTCTTGATTGTTTTCTGGCTTTAAAAAATCTTTTTTAATAATTGTAATTTGATCTTCTTCTGCATCAAACTCTTTTGAAAAACTAAAGTGAGCTTCAGGTGTTTGTACCTCAACTTCTTCTAACTTGTTTAAAAAAATAAGAACTTCGGGTACAATATCTGCATCTATTTGTTTGGTGATTTTATCATAAACATTATCCTCTAAAGAAAGTTCTATGACTGTATCATATTCAATATGCTTTTTTTTAGAAGTATCCGTTTCTAAATAGGGACATCTTAAAACAGAAATTGGTATTTTATTTTTAGTTTTACGTTTTAAAGTTTCTTCAAGTTCTGGTTTTTCTTTTAACAAACTTTTTAAAAAACCTTCTGCATGGTTTTGAGAGAATTTTAGATGTAAACCATAACTGGCTATATAAATTTCTTTAGACCAATTTAATATTGAGCGAAAACCTAACCCTTTTTTACCCACCTTGTTTTCCTCCATGGTTTTTGGGCTTAAATCGCTATACATTAACGATTCTACGCCACCTAAAGAAAACGGATTACCATTATTGGCAATAATTAAACTGTCTTCATCTAATTTTATTAGAACTTTTTTAGCCTTAAACGTATCACTTTCATCATTGGCGTTTTGTATCATTTCTAGCAGTTGCCTACCATTATATTCATCTATATTTTTATTCTCGTTTTTATAATCTTCTACAATACGTAAAGGAGAGTTTAAATACTCTTCTCTTCTTATTTTAATAAGGTCTTCTATTGCAGTATTATCTACTTCTTTGATTAATGTTTCACTTTTCATTTTTTTCTTTTTCTTTTTAGCGCAATTTTTTATTTTATTAATCTTCTACCTCCAAATCCTCCACAGACAACTTACCACTTATTAAACGTGGTAATAATAAATCTCTGGTTTCTTGAAGGATTTTGTTTTTATCTTTTAATAATAATATTTCGTCCAACATTGGGTTAACAAGATTCTCAAAGTCCTGAAGTAAGTTCTCTTTAGGCATAAGTATTTTCATAAACTTGATTGAACTACTCGCGTGAAGGATTGTTGTACCTGCTGCGTGAGATTGTATAGTTCCCTGAATATTTGCTGAAAGCAATGTGAGATAAGTGAAACTTCGTTTAATTAAATCCGTCTTATATACAATTTTTCTTAAACCAGAAGAATAACACCCTTCAAATCCCATAGCAACTTTACCAACAGTACCATCTAGAGTAATTATTATATCATCTTTTGTTACGTATTTACCTTTAGATAATTCTTTCTTTATGAAAATATTACTATCTCTGCTTCCTAAATCTCCAACACGTAAAAATGAAACATAGTTTTCATCCAAACATTCAGATTCATAGTTTGCACTTCCTGGTTCGACACCTTTTTCAAAATCTATATATTTATCTAATCTCACTTTCTCCCACCCTTCAGGAATAGCACCTTTTGTTCCGTGAGCAACTTTATTACCTTCTTTATCTAAAAAGGCAGCTTCTTTATAGCTAGGAAAACGAAAACGAACAAACCACTCTTTGTAGATTTCCTCCGCCATTTCTTCTAATAGCTTTATGCGTTGGTTGTTGTTTTCTATTAAATCATCATACGCAGAAAGGATTGAGGTTATTTTTTTTTGGGTTGTTGGATTTGGAAGATGACTAATTTTTAAGCCTCGTATATCCTTCATGTTCAAATGAGCTACAGTCGCACCACTAGTTTTTGTTAAAATTTGCCCTTGAGCTTGATTTCCCAACAAATAATAACATAGAAATCTTGTGTCTACTTTATCATTATTAGGTCTAACCAAGACTGTTCTTTGTCCAAGACAAACTTTTAACCCTTCAGGAATAATAGCCACATTTCCAACTGGTGCCTCACGCGCAATAATTAAATCACCTCCTTTAGGCTTTCCTCTTTTTGTCCAGTCTTGATAAACTTCTTCAGAGACACGATTTACATCTTCTAAAATTAAGTTTCCTTTTCCAACATTTGGAGTTCTTATTGATGGATAACCCGTTTCTTGAGTAGGAGCTGTTTTATGCTCACAATCAATTATAAATTCACATAAATCATTTAAAATCATTCTACAAGATATTTTGAGTTAGCAATGATTTTGTTTTCTAAATCTTGACCACTTTCAACTAAAATCTTAAAGTTATCTTGTAAGCTCTTGAATTTAGAATTAAACTCTTCTTTATTTATTAAATCATCTTCAAATACAACGCCTACATATCGCGTTGCATTTAAAGAATAATCTTGTTCCTCAACATATTCTGTTTTGTCTGCCATTCTACATAAACCAACAACATCTTCGTATTTAGCATCTGGAAAACGAGATTGTAACCAATTTATATTTGTACACCAATAGGCAGCTTGCTCCGTAGCTTTTATATATAGTTGCAAGGCTTCTTCTAAATTTTTATCGGCTTTCACTAAATCGTGGTTACTCCAAACTTTATCTGAAGATAGCTTTAGGTTTTTGTCTGCAATCTTGTAAAGCTCTAAAAGGGTATTTACATCTTGTTTTAAAGCATCGCTTTCAAGCTTGTTTTTCGTAGCATTCCATTGTAAATGTTCCGCAACTTCCAATTGCGATTCGTTATCTAATGGCGTGTTTTCTATTGGGTGTGCTAGATTGTTTAAAACAGTTTCAATTGTTTTAGTTTTTGTTCTTTTAGAACCCTTTACTAGATTAAAGAAATCAGTTTCTTTTAGCGCTTTTACTTTTGCAGGTGTGCGTTTGCTGTCTTTTGTTTCTTCAATGTGCTTTTTCAAGCTTTTAACTACCTTTTCAATTTGTAGTACTAAAGTTTCCTTTGCAGGTGCAATTTTATTTTCAGCTTGGTCTGCTTGTTTTGTATAGCCATCTATCAACTCCAAATAACGCTTGGTTTCACCACGGTATAAACGTACAATAGCTGCTAAATTTTGCTGATTTTCCTGAGTCCACTCTCTATGGGCTCTATCTATTTGGTTATACACATTACGCGCATCTAAAAACAAGATTTTGTCTTTGCGTTCTGTATTCACTTTTTGCTTATCGAAAAACCATAAAGTAGCAGGTAAGGTTACTGTTAAAAACATATTGGTTGGCATACTCACCATACAATCTACAATACCAGAATCTACTATATTTTTACGGATGTCGTATTCAGAATTACGAGCATCAGAAGCTGAATTTGGCATTACAAAACCTGCACGTCCGTTTTTATTTAATGAGGTAGCAAATAATGATATCCATAAGTAATTGGCATCACTTATTTTATCATCTTTCTTTCCCTTGTTTTTTGGTAAACCGTATTTGTAAAAACGCTCATCGTTTTTAACCGTACTTTCTTTTACAGATTTTACATTAAATGGTGGATTTGCCATTACGAAATCGAACTTACCTAAGCCATCATAAGGGTCACTATCGTAAGAGTTGGCTTCGGTAATTTCACCACGTAAATTGTGTACTAATAAATTCATTTTTGCCAAACGCACGGTTTCTCCCATGTATTCTTGTCCGTAGACATAAATATCATTCAGATCATGACCTTCGTGCGCTATAAAATCGGCAGATTGTACAAACATACCTCCAGAACCACAAGCAGGATCGTAAATTTTACCTTTATAAGGTTCTATTACTTCAACAATAAAACGTACTACAGAGGTTGGCGTAAAGAACTCGCCACCTTTTTGTCCCTCGCTCATTGCGAATTTTCCAAGGAAGTATTCATAAATCTTACCAAATATATCTCCAGAAGCATCCATTGGAATGTCTGAGAACGATTTTAATAGTTCTGGTAGAATATCGTCTTTCTTTTTTTCTATTTCAAAATAAGCTTCAGTTGGTAATACATCTTGAAACTTGGCGTCTTGGTATTTTTCAATACCTTTCATTGCATCACGCAATGCTTTTGCTCTTTTGTTTCCTTTTAATTTTAGTAAATAGTCATATCTAGCATTGTCTGGTAAATAAAAGCCACATTTGGCCAAGGCAATTTCTTGAATAGTGCGTTCCATACGAGTGCCTTTGTCTTTTTGATATTCTTTTAGAATTTCAGATTCGTGTTGACTGTATTTATTTTCTGCAAACTTTAAGAAGATTAAACCTAAAACAGGCACTGCATAATCTGATGCTTTTAGTCCACCATGAGCACGCATTGCATTGGCTGAATCCCAAAGTTTATCTTCTAATTGTTTTAATTGATTGTGAGTCATATATATTTATTTATATCAATTTAAAATCTTCGCTTATATCTTTCATCATTTTAGCCAATGGCCTTTTTAATAAATCCTTGTCTTCGGTATAATTACCTACAATAAAGCGATGAATCATTTCTTGGGTTAAAGTAATGCCTTTGTTCTTTTTAAAAAAGTTTGAAAGCTCTTTTTTTCGGTGACTATTATAATACAATCCTTTTATATAAGTTTCACCAACCACGTCTTTGAATTGTTGATATTGTGTTTCTACTTTAAATTCGTTTTTGTAATTTTTTAGTTTGTTTTCAGTTTCTAAATCACCTAAATATTTTGTTCTTACATTAAGCTGTAATTCGATTTGGTTCTCATTTTTGTTTATATCTAGTAGAAATAGTGCTAAACTTTTATTGGTTGCTTCATATTTTGCAATCTTATCTAAACTATCTAGATACGGATGAATATTATTTTTAATGCTATATGGCTTATCTGATTTACTCATATTACAACTCGCACAACATGGAATTAAGTTATAATAAGACAAACTTAAATAGGGGTAAATGCTTTTAGGAAAAAAATGGTCTAAATGAAATAATAACTTGGTTTCATTATTATGTTCTACAGTTAAAGTATACTGAGAATTACAGTATGAACAGGATTTAATATTTAATTCTTGAACTAGCCAAACGGCTTTTTTGCTTTTTCTAAATCCTTTATAATTAAAAATATCTTCGACTTCTTTACCAAGTTTATTAAGTTTTCCTTTTTTAGTAAAAATCTTTTTCTCGTATCCTTTTTTCTTGAAATCAGATATGATTTTTTCTAGTTCTTTAGGTTCCGCAGATAATATTCGTTTATCATTTTTCTTTAAATATTGAAACATCCCTCTTCCTGTATGAGGTGAAGGATGATCTTTTAGCCATTTGTCAATTTTTGTTGTAAGTGCATATTTAGCACCTGGTTTCAAAAATTTTGAAGCGTATTGATCAGCCTTCTTTTTATTCTTCTTTATCCTGATCATTTTGTTTTTCTATTTCTTTTTCTAATTCTTCTATTCTTTTTCTCATTATTGAAACCTCCGAAAGATTTAATCTTTTATTTCTCATGGCTTCTAATTGCATTTTTATTAAAGGTTCTCCAATTGCATTAATGATGTAATCTATTTTTGTAATATCATCTTCCGTTAAATCACTATCAGTATTATCCAGTGCTTCTATTACCCATTCTATCTTTTCTTTGGCAAATTCACCAATAGTCCCATTTTCCATAAAGAATGAATCTGAAAGTAAAGAATAAATATTAGCGCCAAATGTTTTTTCTCTACCTAAATCAGCAATTTCTGCATTTCCAGTTTTTTTATTTCTTTTCATGAAAATAACATTCTCTTTAGGTATATCAGACAAAACAAATGGACTGTGTGTTGTTAGTATTAATTGAATCCCTCTATCTTTAAAAAGTTGAGACAGAAATTGTGTAGCTAGTTTAAAAAATTTTCTTTGCCATTCTGGATGTAATGCAATTTCTCCTTCGTCTATAAAAATAACAACTCTTTCTCCCTTTATTCCATAATCTCCCAATTCCTGTTGAATGATTTCATTTTTTGCCCAATAAAATCTTGCATAAAAATTTAATAGATTTTGTTCACCAGAACTTAATTCATGGGGGATTTCATAATGAAAATTGAGTTGGTCTTTAAGTAATTTTTTAGTTATTTTAATAAGTTCTTTTATTGCTTTTCTGTCTAGTTTAGAGTCTAATTTTATTTCTATATTTCGGTAAATATTACGCTCTTTTAATTCTCTTTCATTATATGTTGAGTATTTTGCTTTTGTAATTTGAAATTCATCTTTAGTCCAATTTACTAATTCAAGAACTTTATTTAAACTATTTTTTAGTTGTTTCAAATCTCGAATTAATTCTTTATCCTTTATCTCAAAATCTAAATCAAAAATAAATCTTCTTAAAAAATCATCTGGGAATGATTTCTTGTTAAGAAAAATATACACCTCAAAAAATGATATTAAAAAAGATTTTTCAAAACTCTCTTTTTTATTTTTAGGAGGTATATTATATAAATCATAAGCTGTTTCTTCTTCTTGTTCCATTAAAAAGTCTTGAAGACTATTTTGGCCAAAATCCAAACCATTTAATTCTGAGTAATTTCTATTTCTTGCTTTTTCTTCTTCATCTAAATCATCACCATAAGTGATTTTTGATTTTAGTAATTGATTCTCTGTTTCATGATCAATAGAAAGTTTAATTTTTGATGGTAACTCAATTAAATCATTGATAGGTTGATAGTTTAAAATAACATCTGACTCACGTAATTTCTCATTTCTATAATATGCTAATAATGAATCTGTTTTTTCTGATCCTAATTTATGAGATTTTTCGTGCTTGAAAGAATTATAAATATCGTTATTTACTAAATAACTCGTAGAAATATTTACAATATTATCAGAGCCAGAATGCATTGGAGAAAATCTAAAATCTAAATTAGGATTATAATATATATACTTGTTTTTTTCCATTTCATGCCAAGACATTTCACGTTGTGTAATATCTAATGGAGCCTTATCAAATTTTAAAATTTCATACCCCTTAATTTTTAGTTCTTCTGAATTCTTTATAACAATATCTACTGGAACAAAAATCTTATTATCTAATACAATAATCCCTTGACCTTGATCTTTTCTATAGGTTGATAGGTGACCATTTGTAGCATGCGATAAATTAAAATTCAGAAATTCAATTAGATTTGTTTTTCCTGAGCCATTTTTACCAACTATGGCTGTAAGACCTTTAATGTTTTCACTAAAGAATGCTTTAGGTTTTTTAGATTGATTTTTTTTAATATTTAACTTTCCATTTTTAAATTGAAATTCTTCAGAGCCTGCATGTTTGAAATTAAAATCAATGTTTTGTAGATTTTTATAATTTTTAATCCAAATATATTTGATGTCCATGTTTTATCTTGAATTCTTTTCTTAAGTATTCTAATCTAGTATTATATAATAATAAAACCACTTGCTCATTTTATTATTAAACTAAATAAATAAAAAGGTTTTATAAAAGTCTAAAATAAGAAAACCAACTGATATATAATTACGGATTTCCATAAAACTATAAATGTAGAAATATATAAAACTATAACCTTGGGGCTCCAGCAGTACTCATTTTTTTTAGACTGAATTATGTTCATATTACAAAATCCAAAACTAATTTTTGTATTATTCAAATGTTTAGTGGGTTAGGGGAGGAGAAGCTTTAAAGAAGCCTCTATTTTGATATAATTATACAAATGTCTAATTATATTTTTACACAAAAGTACATTTGTATAATAGTATATTTATATTTATTAAAAACGAAGGTAAATTATTGTAAAATTTATCTTCGTTTGTGTTTTGAGAGTAAAATATTCCCAAGTAGTTTTTCCGTTTTCAAAATCAGTTAATTATTTTATCATTAAACTAGAAATTATTAACTGATTTTTAAAATGAGCCCGAGCGGCAGGCTCACATAAAGATTAAAAAGGATATTCCTCTCCCATATTATTTAAGAAATCGGTGATGCCTTTTCTAATTGGAATAGGAAGTTTAGATATTCTTTTTTGAGTTGGTAGTTTTTCTAAATCGGTTTTAGGGGTAAGTGTTAAGTATAGATTATCGTTTGCACGTTGCCAGTGTCCAAAAATGTATTCAACATTTGGCTCAATAACTATTTTTTTTGGAAATTTTACAATACCTGAAAACATAGGGCTATCAGGGTGATTTTGATATTCGTTAACAGTGAGTTTCAATTTTATTGTACTGGTTTCTTTGTCGTGATCAATAGCGTTAGTTCTATTTGCTTCTTTGTCTATCTCTTGTGATATTTCTTCTTTGTAGTTAAATAGTTTTGGAGAATATTCATAATCCATTATGTAATTATTCCAATCATTTCTTTCTAGTACTAAAAGACCTTGATTTTCAATGTTTTTTATAGCATTTATGAATTGAATGTGTTTTTTCTTTCCTAAGGTATCCCAATAATATTTATTTAACTCATTAAAATTTAGACCTAAACAAGAATATAGAACCTCTTTTTCGAAAAGAGATAGATTTTTCCAATTTTCAGCTTCAATTGCAGTGTTTAATCTTTCTAAAATTTGTTCTTGCCTTTTTTTTCGTACAAGTTCTAAAAACGCGATATGTTCTTCTCTACAATGAGTACATTGAAAAGGACTGTGTTTTTTTCTACCTAAATTTCTTAATAAATGACTGTAACCGTATTGACTGGTAGCCTCATCTTTTTCGTAAGAATTACAATTTTCACAATATAAGTAAAGTGAAATAGTAGAGAAGGAGGAAACTATGTTTGTTAATTCCCCTTGTGTAATGTTATAATGATTCTTTACAAACGTTGGTTTGTTTACAGTTTCTACTCCATCGATTTTCCAGTAAGATTCAATTATTTTTCTATGCTCTTCAGGGCAATTTTTTGAAATATGAAGTTGTATGTTGGCGATTTCTTCGAAGTTATTTTCCATTCTTATTGTGAATAAAAAAAGCTCGGAACTGCAAATTGTCGATACTAGAGGCATTGCCGCGCCTGCACATCAAACAAAAGCAGCCCAAGCCTAAACTTGAGCGCTTTGCTTTGATATTGGAGTGCATTAAAAACGGCAATTTTCTAGTTCCAAAAATCAAAAGCTAAAAGCTTTATATGTATATTATATTTTATTTTTTTCTTATTTATATTGTATTTGTTTCAAATTTAAGCAAACTTTTTAAAAAGTAGTTTACTTATGCTGATAATGATTCTAAAAACCTTATTTAAATTGATTTTAAAGAGTTTTTAATAGCATCGTTCACAAGTTGTTTCATGCTAGTATCTTCTTGTATGGCTTTTAGCTTTAGTTTTTTTAGGAGTGATTTCTCCATATAAAATGAAAACTGAATTTCTTTAGTTTCTTTTGTGGTTACTGGAACAATTTTTTGAATGGTTTTACCCTGATTGCTAGATTTAGCTTTATTGATAAGTTCGTTTATGTTTTGTTTTTCCATAGGGATAGAATTATATTTTTATAGATTTATAGAAATGTAGAAGCTTATAATTATATAAGTTTTGTTAATATTTCTTTGGTAAGGTTATCCAATTGTTTTTGAGCATTTTTGTCATTTTTCACCCCTTTAGCTAAAACAGACCTTGTAAAAGCAACCAAATCACTTATGTGAGTGTCTGCTATTTTTACATTGTATTCTTCCAAGCCAATTAAGATATCTATGGTTAAAGTAGTGTTGGCTTTTATCATATTAAAAACGATTAGTGTTTCTGCTGTTTTGTTTTCTTGTTCAATTAGTTGTAAAGTACTTTTTATGGCTAACAAATCTAAAATACCTGCTTTGGTAGGCACTATAATTAAATCTGCTAATTCAACTAATTTTGGTAAATGGTTGGATAGGTAAGGAGGTGTATCTATGAATATGAAGTCATATTCTAAATTAGAGATATTTTCTATTTCTTCTTTAAAAGAAATAATATCAAAATCTGTAACTAGATCTTTTAATTGAGATAAACTTCCTTGCAAATCAAAATCTATAACAGCAATTTTTGCATTGCTAGAAATATTTTGAGCAAGGTTAAATGTAAGAGTACTTTTACCTACTCCTCCCTTTTGATGTGTTACGAGTATGATTTTTGGCATAATTTATAGTGTTTTTGATTGTTTGTTCTTTAGCTTCTATTTCTTTTAAAAGCGATTCTTTTTCTTCAGGAGAACCATTTTTCAGTATATATTGATTGATAAATTTCTCTCGTTCTTTTCGTTTGTACTGGAAAAAATCATCAAAACTTTTTTCATTCATGTTTATCCATTTCATTCTATCAAAACCAACGTGATATGTGTTTCCTCCAATAGTTCTAGTTGTAGAACGTTCTTTTGTTGTTGGTGTTAACTTTAATTTTTGTGTTTTGTCTTTCCTACTTACTATTAAGTGGACGTGACTATTTATTCCTGGTTTTAAATCTCCTGCTTTATGCGTCCCTTTTTTTACTTCATCATCAGTACCCTTAAACTTTCTGAAATGTTCAATCTTGGCAAAATAAACTAAGTCATTACCAGATTTTAGTCCTTTATTTTCTCTGTTAAAATTCTGGGCATAATTTGTCATGATCAATTTTGCGTATTCCTTAATTTTATCATTAAATAATTTATATTCTTTGATATTTAGTTCCCATACGTTTTTAACTTCTTTTTTATCTGTAACAGATTGTATAATGTGCTTTAGTTCTTGTGGACTAAAATTGATTGTCGGCGCAAAATATTTAGCATCGGTTTTTCCAAGTTTTTTAATATTTCTATCAATACTATAAATTGCTTCATTGGTGCTAATATTGTTTTTTGAATGTGAAAAAAAGAATTGTTTTCTCTTTTCAATTTCTCTTTTTTTATCAATTGAATTCGTCTTTTGTAAAAGCTTATCTAATTCATTGTTTTCTTTTTCTAGATACATAGCTAGATCACTACAACTAGAAGTATTTGTAGCACCTAGTGTACTATGTGGTTTACTAATTGGCATTATTCAAAAAGAGATTTAAGGGTTCCTTTTATTCCAGACTTG
>CALTNV010000151.1 GCA_943845485.1 uncultured Flavobacteriales bacterium
TAAAGAAAAGATAAAAACTTTTCTTTTCTTTAAACAAGAATGGGTAATTTTTAATTTGTTGATTTAATAAATAAAACTTTAAGTCATTTGAAGGGTTTAAATTTAACAACAACTTTATTCTTTTGTTTAATGCATTATAATGGCTATATACGACTTCTCTACTATAATTATTACTTATTGTCTTATTATGTTGTCGATAATAAGTTAAATATTTATTAACTATCTTCAACCTAGGCTTATTGATAAGCATTTTGATATGAAAATCTCTATCTTGACCTTTTTTTAATTCTTCTGAAAATAAAGTTTTTGATATCAAATAACTTTTTTTCCACATTGGGTCAGGCAAATACCAACTTATTTTAAGTATTACAAAATCTTCTAATAAATTACTTGACAATTTAGTTCTTGCTTCTTTACCTGTAATTATATTTACATCATTTTTAAAAAAACATGTTTTAGAAATTACACAATCTAATTTACTTGTAAAAGCATTAACTTTTTTTTCAATGAAACTAGAGTGCATTAAATCATCGCTATCAAACCAATTTATGTAGTCTCCGGTACTAACTTGAAAACCATAATTACGACAAGAGTTAGCACCTTTTAATTTTTCTTTTGGTCGTTTGTGTAATTTAAACCTATTATCTAAATCACAATATTTATTTAATATTTCAATAGTGTTATCTGTAGATCCATCATCTACTAATATGCATTCCCAATTTTTATAGGTTTGATATTTAATAGAAGACAATGTTTCTAATATTATCCCCCCTCTATTAAAAACAGGAATTATTATTGAAACTTTTTTTATTTTCATTATTTAAATTTCTTAAATATAGTGACTACCCAACTTTTTATTAATTATTCTACTTTTTCAACTTGTTTCTTAATTTTACTAATTAAAAAGAATAAGTTAAAAAAAACATTGCTTTTATAAAAATCTAATTTTAAAAGTGCTTTTATAAAGTTAAAAACTAGAATTCCATCTATTATTAAAACTGATCTATCAAAAATAGATTAACAATAGAAACTAATATCTTCTTCATTATTAAAATTAATATTTCCTTACTAGTTTATTTAAAAAAAGGATACATCTAACAACATATTTTTTAATGAAATAAGGTATAATAGGAAAAATAAAATTATTTTGAATATTCAATTTTGTAATTTTATTTTCAGTAATTTTTATTCTCTCAAATTCTTCCGTATCGACATTTCCCATGTGATATACTTTAGCTCTATTTAAAGATACTCTATAGTAGCCTAATTTATCAATTGGAGCATCTAAATACGATAATTCACCGCCAGGAAAAACATAAATTGGATTAGAAAAAGGAATTTTATTGAATAATTCTTTCCTATATGTAGAAGCAAAATGACTAGCACCGACTACTACCTTTAATTCGTCTTTTTCTAAATAATACTGCTTTTTTTTCCAATTATTCTTTTTATTGCTAAAAAATTGATTATTTCCGATTCCTTTTTCAAAAAGTTCCAAATCATAATTGTCAACAATGTTTCCTTTTTTTATTTGAAATAACTTATCAAATATCAAAGAATTGTTGCAATAAAAAGCTAAATGGGGATCTGGAGTTAGCCCTACAACTCCAACATTTTCAAACTTCTCGAATACTTCATTTACCGCATTTTGCCAATCATTAAAAAAGAAAACATCCGAATCTGCAATTGTAATAAAGGGTTCAT
Source organism: uncultured Flavobacteriales bacterium (assembly GCA_943845485.1). The sequence continues at coordinate 1,705 of CALTNV010000151.1, forward strand.
ATGAAGCTCTTGCCTCTGCTAAAATTGAATATACCTTGCCATAGTTAACAGAAGATACAACGTATTTATCAATTTTTTTTAATTTTACCAACTCTAATAAAAATTCATTTACCTCTAATTTTGAATCGTTATTAATGATGGTGATATTTGTATTATCTGTATCAATCGTTTCCAATAATGATTTGATACATTTTTTTAAAATATTTAATGAATTATCAAAATATGAATCATTATTAGTTATAAAAACCGGAATAATCACTCGATGGTTTTTATATGATATTTTTGTTTTCTTTATTTTCTCTGGGTTTATACCTATGCGCATATTTATGCTATTTTTTCTACGAAATAACATAAAAGAATAATTTGAGAAAACTTTCTCCCATAATGCAATAACTCTTTTGTTTAATTTCGCTTAATTTAATCGAGTTGATTTTCTCAACCCCTTAAAAAATATTGGTCGTTATTTTAATATAAATTTTATTTTTTTGATTTTTTTTTGAGGAAATATATACAATTTTAAAAACGTGACATGTATTTTTATATGTGGAAATAGTTTGTTATAATTTTCTACACTCTTTCTTAATAACTTTTTAGCTATTCTGTATATCATGACTGGGTTTTTACCCCCCATATTGACAAAGTTATTATATTTTTTTTTCTATACCAATATAATTAACTCTTTGTAAAGAAAGTCTTGCACTGTCTTCATATTCCCTATAGTAAGCCAATGGCTCATTTATATATAAAACTTTATGCCTAAAAACATTCTTTGGTAAAAGTATATAACTTTATTCTTATTAGAAACGGCATCTAATCTCTTATTTGTTATTTTATTACTAATATTAGTTACTGTATTAAAATCAATTTTAAAATTATTTTGTGATACTTTGATATTTTATTTTCTTCACCAGAAAGGAGATTATAAAAAATAACAATTACATTGGTTTTTATTTAAGTTAATTTATTAACCAAGAAACTACCAACATTTACTGCACATCTAGTAACTAAAATATTATTCATATCCATTTTTTATTTAAACTAATTAAAAAAGCAATCACCTCTGCCTAAAAATTTTATTGAATAAAGACCTAATTTAATTTTTATTTTTTCATAGAATGATAAACTTACTATTTTATCATTTAAATAACTAAATAGTGTTAAACTCAATTTCCATTCATTATTTCTCACACTTTTTTTCAATGACATTTTTAATGACCTAACTAATTTTTGTTTAGATTTTTTTGATAATCTATTCTTATGGTTCTTTAAAGTGTTAAAGTTTACATTGAAATTAGACATTTCTTTAACAATACTAAACCCACTGTAAGAAATACTTTTGTTATGCTTCCGAAATAAAACAAAAGGTTCATTATCATATAAATAATCATCTACCTTACTTAACATTTTTATAAAAAAATCTCTTTCTTGTGATTGCATCAGGTTTTCATCAAAAACTAAATTATTCTTAATAATAAATTCTCTTTTAATTAACGGTGCTTGAGTTAACCATTTAATATCATTCGTTATGAAGTCATTAAAAAAATTATTTGAATAAATATTATCTTTTCTTAAGCCTAGAATGTTTTCCTTTTTATTTTCAAACACTAGTGTTTGACATATGATAAAATCTAGCTTTGAAACAGACAACTTTTTAACTTGAGTTTCTAATTTATTAAATAACATTAAATCATCACTATCAAACCAATTAATATACTCGCCTTTACTTTTTTCAAACCCATAATTTCGACAAGCATTTGCGCCTTTTAATCTTTCGGTAGGTCGAATAAAATATTTAAAACGAGTATCATTTTCACTATATTTTTTTAATACATTAATTGTATTATCAGTTGAGCCATCATCAACAATAATACACTCCCAATTGGCATATGTTTGCTTAATTATGCTCTCAAGAGTTTCAGCAATTAATTCTGCCCGATTGAATGATGGAATTATTATACTTACTAAACCTTTAACCATTTATTTTTTATGTGCACTATCTTATTTATAATCCTTTTTAAAACCCCTTTAAATGTCTTTTTCTTTAACAAATTTATTTCTTTTTCTAAATTTAAATAACTTTTATAATCTTCATAAAAAATATTATAATTTTCTGTAAATATCGATTGATGCTCTATTTTCCTTTTTTTAAGATAATAGGGATCGTTACTAAATCCTGATAAATCGAAAATAGTTAAAAAGTACTCTATATGACAAAATTTAACTTTATTACTTAACAAACATTTTATGTAAAAATCTCTATCAGATGAATACTCATATTTCTCATTATACAAACCGATAATATCAAATACAGTTCTTCTAAAAAAGGTACTTTGATGAGGCAAAGAAGATTTGATAAAAAAAAGAGGGGTTAAAATGTCTGGATATATCTTTTCTCCTTTTTCAAATTGATAATCTCCATAAATAATATCACCAGAAAATAACGGATTATTTATAAAATCATTCAATGCAGTTACACCATTTAAAACGTCACCACTATTAAGAAACAACAAGTATTCTCCTTTAGAAGCTTTTATACCTTTGTTCATGGCATTGTATATACCAGTGTCAGGTTCACTTACTAAATAAGAAAACCTTTCTTTATACTTTTCTAAAAACTGACAACTACCATCTGTAGAACCCCCATCTATTATGATATATTCAAAATTAGAATAGCTTTGTTCCACTACCGATGCTACTGTTTTCTCTAAACCAGCAAAGTTATTGTAGTTGATTGTTATAATTGATATTTTGAAATTCATAAATAGATTTTAATTTTACCAATAACAACCATTTTCAACATCTTTATGATTATTAGGTATTTCACCAGAAGAAGGTCTTACCCAGTAATTATTTACATGCTGAGAAAGATCATATTCAGTTTCCCATCTTTTCCCTACAATACCAAATAATAACTGAGTAGCTCCTCCCATATGAACACTTTTTTTACCCATTTTTTTTATAAAACTTGCTAAGTAAAACCATAAGCCCCACAACCTAAAATAGCAATATCAAATTCGAGCTTAAATATCTTCCCTCATCTTTTCTAAAGCTTCAAACCAATCTTTGTAATCTAAATTTTCATGATTCCCTAGAAAAGATTGAACTGGCTTATATGTAATTAATTTAAAATCAGGTAACACGTGTTTATCTTTGAATAACAAATCCCTCCTTAAATACTGTGAATTAATACTTTCAACAAAAGGATGTACAACCAAAACTACTTTATTTTTTAATGCGTAACTCCAAGGGTTCTCATGATTAAACGGCACTAAGTCTTCTAAATGTACTTTTTTCACCTTCTTAAGTTCATTACTAAAGTTATTTTCTTGAAACAACCAAGAACCTAAAACATCAACATTCTTCATTTCTTTAATCATTAATTTAGAAAAATCTTCTAACTTATTATCTGAAATAGGAAAAAAACCTGCGTTATTACTCATTCTATGTTTAATTTCTTCAGACCACTCATAGTTATCAATACTACCATTAATATATTTAATATGTCTTTCTATTAAATTTTTATTTTTATTTTTATAAGTATTAATACAATCAAGCTCTGTACTTCCAAAACGAGCTATCATACAGGGTTTTTCTGCCATTAATAAATTCTTTATTAAATCTGATCCTTTTTGTCCTATATATTGAGGAGGTTTATCATTAAAGAAAAACTTTTTTTTAAACCCAAAAATTTTACCATAAATTTTTCTAGTTATTTTCAATCCAATAAATGTCATAAATATAATTTAAATATTATCCAATAGATCCTTACAAAAGATAAAAATTAATCATTCAGAATCGTTTTGTATAAATTATAATAATTAGTAGATAAAGTATTCTTAGATAATTTATTTTTAGCGTCTAAAGAAATTATTTTTTTATTAAAACAGTCTTTAGAATCTAAAAGTTTCAAAATCTACTGACTACAATCAGATGAACTCCCATCAATTATGATAAACTCCAAAATGTTCTATGTCATGCAATGATGAAATAGAATCACAATAACTAATAAGATCTTTTGGGAGTTTCATTAAATCTGCTTGTCTGAAGGTAATATTACCCACATTACTTTCTATATTTCTAAAATCTATGAGTTCTATTTCCCTATAAGATGCTACATGAGCTATATATCCATCTGTTCTAGACCCAATATCTAAGTGTTTTTTTGGCTTAGCTTAATATATTAATTTTGCAACATATAAATCTTGATGAAAATAAGCTCCTTTCATAGTTCCTCCAGCTTCTTTTCTTTCATGCAAAATTGGGTACATTTTACTTATTGGAAATGTTTCGTCTGTTCCTTTCTGTCTTCTAAGTTCTTCTAAATCTTTAAGAAACCAATCTTTTTCATTACTTCTCCTAAAAACATTAATAAACTTTCTGCCGTCAAAACCGAAATATAAAAGTGTTTTCTCAATTCTTCTTATAAATTTATTCATAAATTTTAATTAACAATTATACATTCTATTTCCCCTATAGTAGCTGCCATTTGACTAAATGTACTATGATAAGAACCCAAAACTTGCTTAGTTTTTGACAAGCAATATAAATCAATTACAGCAGACTGAATAGCATCCTTTTGGTTTCTATTGTAATTTGTAATATTGTTTGTAATAACTCTACTTCCAAATTCATTTATTAATTTGTTTTTTGTTTCAATATCATCTGTAGCTAAAAAAAATCTCACGTTAATATCATTACTTATATATTCATTCATTTTATCTATAAAAAATGTAGTTTTTGATCTTTTAGTAGCTTCTTTATGATCTGATCTCCTTATATGAATACCAATTGTGTTATCGAAATTTTCTGTTACTTTGTTTATGGTTTCATTCAATTTTATACTAGGTCTAAAAATTGTTATATCACTTAACGAAGATATTCTATAACATGATTCAATAAAAACCTTATTATTGGTCTCAAATAATCTTTTGAATAATTTTATTGTATTTTTTATAAAAATATTATCTAATTTCTCGATATTATGGGTAATCAATTCTGTATTGTTGTAAACAAATCTCAAATCTTTATTTAAAACTAAGTTTTTAGCCTTTATCTTCCAAAGTAACATTGCAGTTTCTAAATCTAGGTTAACGTTATGTCTGTACTTTTTGAAATGATAAATTAAAAATTTAAAAAATCTAAATTTTTGACTCTTTAATAACTTAATTTTATTAAGATAATGGTTTATAAAATTACCTTTAAACTCTTTAACTTTTATATTTACTTTAGTATTTTGAAATGGTAAGAATAGTGATTTAAAACTACAATTCAAATCTTTATCCATTACCCAAAAAATAGTTAAATTACAATTATTCTTTTCACACAAATTTATTGTAGATTCGATTGCTCTCATTCTATTACATAGACCACCAACTGGTTTTAAGTATATCATATATAAATCGTTATTACCATTAACAAACTCTTTTAATTATCTTGAAACATGCAGGAATTTCTTGACCTGATGGTCTTAGCCAATGTTCATTTATTATTTGGGACATATCATACTCAGTTTCCCATCTTCTAAAAATAATACCAAACAGCATTTGAGTAGCACCACCAATATGAATAGCTTTTTTATCCATTTTTTTTTATAAAACTTGCTAAGGGAAAGCCATAAGCCACAACCTAAAATAGCGATATCAAAATCAATTTTAGAAATATCATTTTTTATCTTTTCTAAGGCCTCAAACCAATCTTTAAACTCTAAATTCTCTATATTATGAGCTATGGACTGAACAGGTTTATAAGTGATTAGTTTAAACTTAGGTAAAATATCATTATCTTCAAAAATAAGTTCTCTTCTTTTGTATTGAGATTTAATAGAGTCTATAAAAGGATGAATCACCAATACTTTTTTCCCTTTTAATACTCTGGTCCATGGAATTTCATGATTGAAGGCATTTAAATCTTCTAAACCAACAGTAGTGGCTTGTTCTAATTCATTTTTAAAGTCTTTTTCAGCCTCTAACCATGACCCCAATATATCTATATTACTCATTTCTAAGAGCATTAATTTTGAAAATTTATCTAAATTTTCGTTAGTTGCTGGAAAAAAACTAGCATTATTTTGCATTTTAGTTTTAACACCGAAGTGCCAATTTAAAGCCTCTATTTGACCTTTTACAAATTTAATACTTTTGACTAAAATTTCTCTTTATAAATTTTATAAAACCAGACAGCTTCTAATTCAACAGATCCAAACCGAGAAATCATGCGTGGTTCACTTGACAATAATTTTTCATAAATAACATCTAAAGATACTTGTCCAGAATATTGAGGTGCATTTTTATTGAAAAAAACTTGTTTATTAAACCCTATGGTTTTTCCATAAACTTTTCTTAATAATTTGAAGGAATAGGATTACAAAGCTATTCTTCATTTTTAATTAAATTATTATAAACATCAATATATAATTGGGCTTGATTTTTAAAACTAAAATTTTGTAAAGCATAATTACGAATCACTTCCTTTTGGTAATTATTTTTATTGTTATAAAACTTAATTATTGCACTAGACAAAGACTTTCCTGTTAAATTATTAGCTAATAAACCTGTATTATTTTCCTTTACATGCTCTTTCATCCCTCCCAAATTAAAACTTATCAGTGGTGTACCACATGCAAAAGACTCTAACATTACATTGGGTAGGTTATCTTCTCTACTTGGTAATACAAAAACATCAGCTAAACTATAACATTCTGCCATTTTTTCTGGAGTTTTAACCATTCCGAATGCTATTGTTTTAAAGCTAATTTTAGGTAGATTACCTTTACCAATTGTCAGAATGGTTAGCGGTAAATCATTTAAATATATCAAAGATTCTAGAAGTAAATCTAAACCTTTTCTTGGGTTATTTATACTCTCCGCAACAAACAATAAAACAAATTCATTTTCAGAAATACCATGTTTTTTTCTCAAACTTAAATCAGCGCTTGGTTTAAAAACATCTAAATCTACTGAATTGGGTATACATGTTTTTTGTGATTGAGGAAAAAATTGTTCTTCTATTGCTTTTTCTAACAACCATTTTGAAGGTGTAATTGTAGTTCCTTTAGCAATGTTTTTTATTGCAATAGCTTTAATTCTCTTTATTTCTTCATCTAAGACAGAAGTATGTTTACTATTTTTTAATTGATCGCCTTTATAATGAAAAAGTCCTTGAAAAGGATTCATATCATGCAAAGTCCAAACTATAGGTTTATCAATATTCTTAAAAAAACTTGTGTAATCGATTATTCCAGACACCCAATGTAAATTAATCACATCAGCTTTTTGAACTAGGGGGTGTATATGTGTTTTATAATTACTAAAAGGCAAAGTAGCTATTTCACAATCTAAATCTGAATTTATTTTAGCTAATTCTCTGCAAT
>CALTNV010000152.1 GCA_943845485.1 uncultured Flavobacteriales bacterium
AGCACTATCAAAAGATGATTTACCTATAGCTGCATGAACGTTACCAAATTTATCAACTTTAAAGTCAATTTTTCCAGCTTTTACGTCTTTTACAGCTTTACCTACTTCCATAGTAACAGTTCCAGTTTTAGGATTAGGCATTAAACCTCTTGGCCCTAAAACACGACCTAATGGTCCAACTTTACCCATTACTGAAGGAGTAGTGATAATTACATCAACATCAGTCCAGCCACCTTTAATTTTAGCAATATAATCATCCAAACCAACATAATCAGCTCCGTTTGCTTTTGCCTCTTCTTCTTTATCAGGTGTACAAAGTACTAATACTTTAACATCTTTTCCAGTTCCGTGTGGTAAGCTTACAGTGCCACGAACCATTTGATTCGCTTTACGTGGATCTACACCTAAACGAACACTAATATCAACTGTTGCGTCAAATTTCACAGATGTGATATCTTTCAACAATGATGATGCTTCGCTTAAGTTATAAACCTTTGATGAGTCATACTTAGCTAATACTTCTTTTCTTTTCTTAGAAATTTTTGCCATAGTTCAATTCGCTTTATTCAGGAGCGTTACCTCCGTCAACTACAATTCCCATACTTCTTGCAGTTCCAGCAACCATTTTCATTGCTGAATCAATAGTAAAACAATTTAAATCTGGCATTTTATCTTGTGCAATTTCTCTTACAAGATCCCAAGATACTGTTGCAACCTTTTTCTTGTTAGGTTCAGCAGATCCTGATTTTAATTTTGCGCCTTCTTTTAATTGAATTGCTGCAGGAGGAGTTTTAATTACAAAGTCAAACGACTTATCACCATAAACAGATATCACAACCGGTAAAACCTTACCTGCTTTATCTGATGTTCTAGCATTAAATTGCTTACAGAACTCCATGATGTTAACTCCAGCTGCACCAAGTGCAGGACCAACAGGAGGTGAAGGATTAGCAGCACCACCTTTAACTTGTAATTTAACGACCTTAGTTACCTCTTTAGCCATCTTTATTATTTTATTTATTTAAACATTTCTATTAAAGGGAAGCATTCAAACATTATATTAAAATGTCTTTAATAGAAAATTTCTTAATTCAATTTAATCTACACTTGTTTTTCAACTTGCATATAACTTAACTCTACAGGTGTTTTTCTACCAAAAATCTTCACCATCACTTTAAGCTTTTTCTTCTCAGCATCTACCTCCTCAACAACACCTGTAAAATTATTAAATGGACCATCTGTCACTTTAACATGTTCACCTTCAGCATAAGGAATAGACACATCCTCGATAGTTTCAGCTAGATCATCAACTGCACCAAGCATTCTCTGAACTTCTCTAGCTCTTAAAGGTAATGGGTCACCTCCTTTTTCAGCTCCAAGGAAACCAATCACATTGGTTACACTTTTAATAATATGAGGAACTTCACCAACTAAAGCAGCTTCAACCATAATATATCCAGGAAAAAAACTTCTTTCTTTAACGACTTTTTTTCCATTTCTAATTTGATACACTTTTTCGGTAGGAATTAGAACTTGAGAAACATAATCCTGAAGTTTAGCACGAGAAATTTCTAACTCAATATAATCCTTCACTTTCTTTTCTTTTCCACTTACCGCCTTAACAACGTACCACTTTTTTTCTACTTCTGCCATTGTTATTAATTAAACATATCATAAAAGAAACCTAAAAGACCTTTCCAAACAAAACCTCCATCATTCCCGCCAAAATACTGCACACCAAAGACGAAATCCATAACAAAAACGACAAGCGAGATTATTACGGAAGCCACCAATACTAACACAGAGCTTTCTTGCAACTCTTTCCATGTGGGCCAAGTTACATTATCTTTCAACTCCTTAAATGACTCTTCAATGTAATTTAAAAATTTAGCCATTATATAGTTCTTTAATTTAAAAAAGCACGGGCGGTAAGATTCGAACTCACGACCAATGGTTTTGGAGACCAGTACTCTACCAACTGAGCTACGCCCGTGTATAATAATTATGAACGCAAAGATAAACATCTTTATTAACACTCACAACTATTTAATAAAAAAAAGCGATCTTTTAAAAAAGATCGCTTTTAAAAACATTGAAAATATATTACTCAATAATTTCAGTTACCTGACCAGCACCTACAGTTCTACCACCCTCACGGATAGCGAAACGTAAACCTTTATCCATAGCAACCTCAGTAATTAAATCAACAGTAATTGTTAAGTTATCACCAGGCATTACCATCTCAGTTCCTTCTGGTAAAGTAATTTCTCCAGTAACATCCAAAGTCCTGAAGTAAAACTGTGGTCTATATCTATTATGAAATGGAGTATGACGTCCACCTTCTTCTTTTTTCAATACATAAACCTCTGCTTTGAACTTTTTATGTGGAGTAACTGTATTAGGATGAGCAATTACCATACCTCTTTTGATATCTTCTTTTGCAACACCTCTTAATAATAAACCAACATTTTCTCCTGCTCTACCCTCGTCTAAGATTTTTCTGAACATCTCAACTCCAGTTACAGTAGAAGTTAATTTCTCTTCTTGTAAACCAATAATATCAACTACATCACCAGTTCTTACAATACCTGTTTCAATAGCTCCAGTAGCTACTGTTCCACGTCCTGTGATAGAAAACACATCTTCAACAGACATTAAAAAAGCCTTATCAGTATCTCTTTGAGGAGTTTCAATCCAAGTATCAACAGTATCCATTAAGTTCATAACAGTATCAACCCACTTGTCTTCACCATTTAAAGCTCCTAAAGCAGAACCTTGAATTACAGGAGTGTTATCATAACCATAAGAATCTAACAAATCAGTTAATTCCATTTCAACTAATTCTAATAATTCTTCATCATCTACCATATCAACTTTGTTCATAAAAACAACGATACGAGGTACATTTACCTGACGAGATAATAAGATGTGCTCACGCGTTTGTGGCATAGGACCATCAGTTGCAGCACATACTAAGATAGCACCATCCATTTGAGCAGCACCTGTAACCATGTTTTTTACATAATCGGCGTGACCTGGACAATCAACGTGTGCATAATGTCTAGCAGCAGTTTCATACTCAATGTGAGCAGTATTAATAGTAATACCTCTCTCTTTCTCTTCAGGAGCATTATCAATAGTATCAAAATCTCTTTGTTCAGAAAGACCTTTAGCAGCTAAAACACTTGAAATAGCAGCTGTTAATGTTGTTTTCCCGTGATCTACGTGACCAATTGTACCAATATTTACGTGATCTTTGGTACGCTCAAAATTCTCTTTAGCCATAGCTTAAAAATTATTAATTATCTATTATCAAAAAAAATACATTTTAACGAGCCAATAATGGGAATTGAACCCATGACCTCTCCCTTACCAAGGAAACGCTCTACCCCTGAGCTATACCGGCAAACACA
>CALTNV010000153.1 GCA_943845485.1 uncultured Flavobacteriales bacterium
CAAAGAAGTTACTAAAAGAATTTAACTATTTAGTTTTTAATCACTTTAATGGGTTTAACCATTCCTTCTTTTATCAATTTAAAGGTATAAACTCCGCTATCAAATTCTGAAATATTAATATTACTCTGAATTGAATTATCAAGATTAATTTTTAAAAGTGTTTGTCCCAATGCATTGTAGATGTCTAAAGTTTCAAAGTTTGTTTGAGAATTGTCAAAACGGATAATAGAATTTGTTGGATTTGGGTATAACTTTAAATTGTCATTAGCAATATTGTCATTTATATCAAGTGTATTTACTTCAACAGAAAAGGTATATGAATTTAGGGTAGCACCATCGGAATCAGCCAAAGAGTAAAAATCTAAGAAATAGGGACTATAATTGGCATCTAAATTTTCTGTAATAGCTTCTGTAGATACGTAAGGTAAATTATTTTGAGAAACTATATTAAAGTTTGTATCATAAATATCAAAATACAACCAAGTGCCAAATGGATTTTGAATATTAAAATAATATGAGCCGCTATTGTCAATATTAATCTTGTAAGTATCATAGTCAATAAAATCACCATCTGCTTGTTTGGTTATAAAACCTTTATATTCCTTATTTAGAAAAACCTCGTAGGACAAATTAAAATCCATAGGTTGGTCTAAGGCTTGCATATTTACAATAGTAGCAGAAGGTAAATCAGAGTGTAAGCCGATTAAAAAGTTATTTGGCGTAGCAGTGTGTATAAATTCATTAAATGGAATTGGGTTAATTAAAAAATTACTCAAGTTCGCATTATATTCTGTTACAACACCATCGCCGCCAGAGATTAAACAATCTAAACAATTTCCAATTATATAAGAATATTCCAAATTTGCCGGCAATGTCTTTTCATTTAAACCAATGATTGAAGTGTTATCTCCACTAACACCATTACAGTTTACATCTATGTTATAAAAATCCTCTGTAAAATTATTGTTAATAACTGTTTCGTTTTCTGACCCCCCAAATAGATAAACTCCAGGATAATCCGACTCAAGATAATATTCCCTTAAGTCTCTGTAGGCTTCTGAACGATTATCCACGGTCGGAGATAAATCAAAATAATTAAAACCACCGTGGGGAGAGCCTGTGGTAACCAATTTAGCTATATGATGCCTATTGTCTGAAGCCCAATTTACTGGGTTTTGAATGTATTCTCTGGCAGCTAAGCCTCCCATACTATGTCCCATTAAAATTACCTTGTCACGCCCTGTTTTAGCTAAAACCATTTGTATAGCTATTCTCAAAGCAACGCCTTGCTTAACTATAGCAGATTCATTACTGAGCATTTCTTCAAAATAATCATTGTCAGCTGAAGGCATATTACCATTATTATCTACATCAAAATTTATAAAATAAAAATCTCCTACTATTAAATCATTTTCATAATCAGTAAATAAAGAGATATCAGCATTTGGTGTAGGCCATACCAATTTATTTGATGAATAGTTATTGTTATCATCATTTAGACAAAAATCAATCTGACCACCAAAAAATAAACCCCTAAAAATTAATTCAGAACCAAATTGATTCCAAGTATTACGGCTGGAATCAAGACCATGAATAAAAATAATTGGGTAAGGTATATTTTGAGTTATTGAGTTATTTCCATTGAATATTTCTGGCATTGAGGGCTCGTAGCTGATATTTAATGAGTCAGAATTAGACAAATATTGAGGATTTACTGCTCTTGGCTTCGCTATAAAATTAGAGTTTTGACAGTAAGACTCATTCGCTAATAATATCAAAAAGATAAATTGTACTAAAATTTTCATTAGTCAAATTTTTGAAGACTAAGTTAAAAAATTATCCCCAAAAACAATAAATTATTCTTGGGGATAAATTGTACACCCAATTGAGCTATTTTCGAAACAAACACTCGAGCTTCTTGATAAATTTTATAACATAGACAGAATACTTTAGCTATGTAATGTGATATTATCTAGTTCTAAGGGTTTTTGCATTGTTTCAAAATCAAAATCCTTTATAGATTCTAATAAAAACATTGAGTACTTTTTTAATTAATTTATTGATAAATTTATTATGTTTTAAAGATTTTACCCAACCTGGTGAATATTTGTAGTAAAAACGAATAAATAATCTTCCTAATAAAAAATTTGATAAAAAGTCGTCTCTAAACTTTCTTAAAACTAAAACTTGAGGGTGTTCATAATTACCATAGACCATAGTGGCGATGTAGCAACCATTGTTTGATGATGGTTGGGACGGATCCGAAATATAAGGCCCAAAAAAGGTAGCTGGTTTTTTGCCCTTATGTTCATTATATAATTTCATTACAGCCTTCGTTCTTTTTTCTTTAAAAACGTAGGGCACTGTACGATGGATTGTTTTGTCAAATATTATATCATGGTTTTCAGAATGTATTTTTTTTGTTTCTAGAGACATTGGAAAGTTTCTAGTATGATGAAATAAATAACAACATTCTATATCACCTTTTCTAGTCTTATGATTGTTCGTATGTTTTAATGCCATAACAACTACTAATTGAACAATTTTATCATAAAATTCTATCAATTCTTCACTGCCTAGTTCTTTTCTAAGGGTTGGTAAATTTTTCTTGGATATTTTAATTAGTTCTTGAGAAGGAGTTATCAAAGAAGGTTTATTTATGTTTTCTGAATATATTTTGTAGCCATCGCCTGCAAAATTAAAAAGTATTTTTTCTACTTTAATATCTGCTTTATCCCAACCTTTAAAAACTTCCATTGCTTTTTTATAAGCAGCAACAGTCTCGACAGTTTGTGGTAACAAATTTCTTTCAATTTTAACTTCAAAAGTAATCATTGT
>CALTNV010000154.1 GCA_943845485.1 uncultured Flavobacteriales bacterium
CCTGGATTTAAAGTCACTAACTGAGCGTCAACATCTAAATATGTAAAGCTTAGATCTGAAGTAATATCAATATCTTTTAATGGTGCTATAGGATATGGTAAGTAATCTGAACATTCAACTCCAGCATAAAGAGTATTAAATTGTAAAAAATTAAAAGCAACAGTACTTTCGGATAAAGGAACATTTAAGTTTAAAAACCATTCATTATATTTCACAGAATCTGATCCATATAAAGTAGTACCTATCACATAATCTGCTCCAAGATTAGTAATACTATTTAAACTTAAATCAATCCCACTAACATTATAAACAACATCATTGCTACCACAAGGTTTTTTGCAAGATGTAAAAAACAATAATGCAATGGCAATAACAAAACTTAGGTTAGAAATGAATTTTATTGGTTTCATAATAAGTAGGTATTTGATTTTGAATGTCCGTAATTTACAAAATTTAACGATGATAATCTACTAATTTTATTAAAATCTATTTTGAAAAACTAAAATCTGTCATTTTAACAAATTCATTCATTCTTTCATAAATAACTTCATGAGTTAAATTTTCTATAGCTTCTGTACCAAATTTTTGAACGCAAAAAGAAGCTAATGTAGATCCCATTACAATAGCTCTTTTCATATTTTCAAAACTGATATCATCAGTGTAAGCTAAATAACCAATAAAACCACCCGCAAAAGTATCTCCAGCTCCAGTTGGATCAAAAACTTCTTCTAATGGTAATGCAGGAACATAAAACATATCATTATCATCAAACAATAAAGCTCCGTGTTCTCCTTTTTTAATAATTAAATGAGAAGGGCCCATAGCTAATATTTTTTTAGCTGCTTTAACTAAACTATACTCTCCGGATAATTGTCTTGCTTCTTCATCATTAATAGTTAGAACATCAACTTTTTCTACAACAGCTTTTAAATCATCTAAAGCAACATCCATCCAAAAATTCATGGTATCTAATACAATTAACTTAGGTCTATCTTTTAAATTATTGATAACCTGTAACTGAAGAGCAGGAGTAACATTACCCAACATTAAATAATCAGTATTTTGATAACTATTTGGAATAATAGGATTAAAACTTTCTAATACATTTAATTCAGTTATTAACGTATCTCTAGAGTTCATATCATTATGATATTTCCCAGACCAGAAAAAAGATTTTTCTCCTTCTTTAATTTGTAAACCATCAGTATTTACGCCTTTATTTTGTAATAAATTTATTTTTGATTGTGGAAAATCATCACCAACAACACTTATAATATTCTGATTTTTAACAAAGTAAGAAGCTGATAAAGCAATATAAGTTGCAGCTCCACCAATTATTTTATCCGTTTTCCCAAAAGGAGTTTCAATTGCATCAAAAGCAACAGTACCAACAGTTAATAAATTCATTTTCTTTTTTTTTATATTTTATGCAAATATACTTTGTATTTTGAAATAAAACTATTAGTTTTGCAACGCTTTTAGTAAAAAAGCTTCTTTAGCTCAGTTGGTTAGAGCATCTGACTGTTAATCAGAGGGTCCTTGGTTCGAGCCCAAGAAGAAGCGCAAAATTTAAATACTATTTTACTGAAGCACTGCTTCTTTAGCTCAGTTGGTTAGAGCATCTGACTGTTAATCAGAGGGTCCTTGGTTCGAGCCCAAGAAGAAGCGCAAAAAGTCTTAAAGTTTACTTTAAGACTTTTTTTTTGCTCTAAATATTTATATTTGAGTAAATAAAATAAATTATATGAAAACAATATTAATTACTGGGGCAACAAGTGGAATAGGAGAGGCTTGTGCAATTAAATTTGCAGAAAATAATTGTCATTTAATTTTAACAGGTAGAAGAGAAAATAGACTTAATGACTTATCAAAAAAATTATCTTGTTTTAATATAAAAATAACAACATTATGTTTTGATGTGAAAAACAGAGAAGAAACAATTAATAAATTAACAAAAATATTAAAAGAACAACCCGTTAATATTTTAATAAATAATGCTGGTTTAGCTGCAGGAAGAAACCCAATTGATAGTGCAAGTATTGATGATTTTGATAATATGATTGATACTAACATTAAAGGTTTGCTTTATGTTACAAAAGCAACTATTCCATTTTTAAAAAAACAAAATAAAGGACATATATTTAATATAGCTTCAGTTGCAGGTAAATATGCATATGCAAACGGTAATGTTTATTGCGCTAGTAAACACGCTGTAGATGCATTATCTAAAACAATGAGGATAGATTTATTACCATACAATATAAAAGTAACTAATATTGCTCCGGGAGCAGTAGAAACAGAATTTTCATTAGTTAGATTCAAAGGTGATAAACAAAAAGCAGAAAATATATATAAAGGATTTACCCCATTAAAAGCTAAAGATATAGCAGAGGTGATTTATTTTACAAGTACACAACCAGATCATGTTTGTTTAAGTGACATTACCATCACACCTACCGCTCAAGCAGATGTAAATAATATCATAAAAAAAGAGGCTGATAAATAAGCCTCTTTTTTTATGATTAAAAATCGTAAATTATTCATTTACTAAAAGTTTAAAACCATTACCATGTACAGTAACAATTTCTACATTTTCATCATCTTTAAAATATTTTCTTAGCTTAGAAATATAAACATCCATACTTCTACCACGATAATAATCATCATCACCCCAAACCTTTATTAAAGCTTCATTTCTGTCTAATAATTGTCCAAAACCTTTTTTACACATTAGTTTTAACAACTCATTTTCTTTAGTTGTTAATTTCGTTTCTTGCCCATTAATAACTAAAGTTTGTTTTAAGGCATTAAAATGAAATTTACCAATATCATAATCAAACACCTCTTCTTTAGATCCTAAAGCTCCTGAACGTCTTAATATTGCTTCAATACGAGCTATTAATTCATCCATACTGAATGGTTTTTTCATATAATCATCAGCACCTACCTCAAAACCTTTTAAAGTATCTTCTTTTAAAGATTTAGCAGTTAAAAATAATATTGGAACTTCTTTATTTATATCTCTTACTGAACTAGCTAGAGAAAACCCATCTAGTTTCGGCATCATCACATCAAGAATTAAAAAATCATAAGAATTATGTTTAAAAGCATCTAAGCCTTTTTGACCATCATTCATTAATTCAACATTAAATCCTTTCAAGGATAGATATTCGTGAAGCATTCCTCCTAAATTAGGATCATCTTCAACTAATAAAATATTAAGTTTTTTTTCCATAGTTATATTTTTGATTTTTTTGGTAATACTATTTTAAAAGTAGAACCAATATTAAATTGACTTGATACATGAATACTTCCTCCATGTAAATCAATAATAGACTTGGCATAAGATAAACCCAAACCAAAACCTTTTACATTATGTAAATCTCCTTCAGGAACTCTGAATAATTTTTCAAATATATGATATTGATTTTCTTTTGCTACACCAATACCTTTATCTTTAAATAAAATTTCAATATTACTTCCTTTATCTAACAATTCTATATTTATATCAACTCTATCTTCTGGAGAGTATTTAATCGCATTGTCCAATAAATTATAAAAAACATTTGTAAGGTGAATCATATCACCATTAAAAATAACAGGTGTTTTATTTGTATTGTAAGATATTTGACCGTTTAGTTTATTAACTTTTATTGATTCGCTATCATAAATAGAAATTAAGATTTTATTTAAATCAATATCTTCCCTATACAATGTTAATGTACCTTCTTCTAATATAGCAGATTGTAAAACATTATCAACTAAAACTTTTAAACGGGTATTTTCTTGATTAATTATATTTAAAAACCTATTTCTACTATTCTCCATACAGTTTAAAGATGGATCAGATAACGCTTCTGTAGCTAAAGAAATTGTTGCTATAGGAGTTTTAAGTTCATGAGTCATATTATTGATAAAATCATTTTTTATCACTCTTAATTTTTCGGCTTTCAAAATTCTTGTTAAAGAATAATAGAAAGCATAAGAAATAATTAAAATCAATACAATTGATAAAACAATCATTAACCAACTTTGCTTAATCAAAAAAGTTTTTAATGATAAAAAACGAACACTAATAAAATATTGAGAGGGAAGAATATCATTAGGATATAAATTATGTAAATATTGATCATCAAAATCTGTATTTAAAGAAGATTCTGAAGAATTTAATAAAACTTTATTCATGTTATCAAGAATCACAAAATGATACCCTAAATGAATACCATGCAATGAAAATTGCTCCCTAAGTAAAGTGTCTAAAAGTTTAATATCTAATCGATCTGATATAGAAATATTTTTATTATTATTTCTAAATTGACCAATAATATCATTAATTAACATAGCTTGATTCTGAAAACTATATTGTTCTTTACCATAATCAAAATAATCATTTATAGCGGTATCAGAAGCATTAATATCTAAAACAATATTTTCATTTTCAGTGTAAACAATTTCATTTGAATTTTTCTTAAACTCTTTAACTAAAGAGATAGACTTAACCCCAGAATTTGTATCAACATAATTATATTCTGTAACTCTAACTTTATATCCATCACCATCTTTTAAAACAGCAGTGTCTCTATCAACAACTATATTTTTTTTAAAAGATGAACCTATCTCAGAGGAGATTAAAACCTTAGAAGCTAATTGAGAGTTCTTGATACGGTAAAACATTTCTGATTTCTCATATTTTAATACAGCTTCATCAATAGCTTTTCTGGCTTCAGAGTTAAATTCAATTTCATTTAACTCAAAAGCATGTTTAACCCAGTATATTTGAATAAATATTAAACCTATTAATGCTAAAGTTATAAATACAAAAAATGATTTTAAATGTATATATTTCAAGTTCATAAGATGAAATTATATATTTTAAAAGAAAATAGATTAGTTGTTAACTAGAATTAACAGCAAGCTAGTTAATAAGCTAAAGACATAGAATTAATTTAGTAAAATCGTGAAGCGAAAAAAATGATTGAAAAAAAACTTAAAGATTTCATAAAAAAATACTATTTAAATACCCTAATTACAGGTATACTAATTACTATATCATCAATATTATTAACAACAATAATATTTTCAGTCTTAGAATATTATGGAAAATTTAATACCATAACAAGATTTATTTTTTTTATACTTTATATCTCTATAAACGGAAGTGTGATTATAAATTATATAATAAAACCAATATTACAAATTAGTAATATTGGTTTTAAAAAAATTGATTTATTAACTGCAGCTACTTTAATTAGAAATAAAAATATTGGAATAAATGATGAGTTAATAAATTACATACAATTAAAAAGCAGTAAACAAAATAACGACCTTAGGATAGCAGCAATAAATCAAAAAAATATAAAATATAAAACAACAAATTTTACTGAGGCAATTAACAAAAAAAGCAAAAGAAATTTTATAAAAATTGCTACATCTTGCTTATTAATATTTTCAATATTAATAATTACTAAACCATATATTCTTAAAGAAAGTACACACAGAATTATTAATTATAAGAAAATTTTCAATCATAAAAAGGTAGATATATATATCAGTAAAAAACAATTAATAACGCCGAGTAGAAAAAAACACAAAATAGACATATATGTAAACGGAGTAGAAATACCTAAAATATTAGAAATAGAAATAAATGGATATAAATACATATTAAATAAGATAAATAAGAAGCATTTTAACTATACATTTAGAAATTTAAATAAAGATATTAAGTTTAAAATTTTGAATAGTAATTTCATATTAAAAGTCTATAAAAAAGCAAATATAAAATCTTTTAAATATATAATATCACCTCCAAAACACACAAGAAAAAAAGAATATATAATAGATAATCAACCAAATATTAATATAGAAGAGGGTAGTGAATACGAATTAAATATAATAAAAGATAAATTAATTAATTTAAAAATTAATAAACAAAAAGTTAAAAACTCTATCAGTGGACAGTTATTTAAAGATTCGTTATTTAGAATAGAAACTTACAATAAATATGATACTTTAACTCTAAAACATAGTATTAAAATAAAAAAAGATAAATACCCAATTATAGAAGTAAAACATAGTAAAAAGGAAGATGATATAATAGATACAATAAGTATTAAGGATGATTATGGTTTTAAAAAATTAAAATTAATTTTAATTAATTTTAATGATACAACGATAAAAAATATAGGTATTGATCCAGTATCAATAAATCAAAAAATAATAAATAAAATAAGTATAAATAATAACAATATAGAATACTACTATATTATATATGATAATGATGTTATTAATAATTTTAAAAATAATATTAGCGATAAATACACTTATAAAAAACAAAATATTTCCCAGATAATAGAAAAATCAAAAGAAGACGATAAAAAGAAAGAAAACGAGATAAATAAATCATTAAAAGAGATCGAAAAAATAAATAATGAAATAAACATAGAAAAAACAAATAACATAAATAATAATAAAACATCCAATCAAAAAGAAGAGTTAACTGAAAAATTAAAAAAACAATTAGCTATTCAAAAACAAATAAACGAACTAGAGAAAGAATTAAGTTTACCTAAAGAAGATACTTTAGATAAAAAAATTAATAATCTTTTAAAACAAATAGATCAACTAAAACAAGAATTAACTCCTGAACAAATAAAAGAGATAGAAGAGGATATAATAAAAGAAAACCAAATTCAAGAAGAAAAATTAAAAAGGACACTTGAATTATTAAAAAACAAGAAAGCAATTGAAGAATTAAAAAAAATAAAAGAAGAATTAATCAAAGAAATAAAAAATATAAATAAAATAAACATTGATGATACTACAAAACTAAATCAATTAAAAACAAATCTTAAAATTTCGGAAGAAGAAATAAATAAAAATCTAAACCAGTTAAATAAAAAAGAAAATAAAATAAAAAGCTTAAAAGAAGCAAATAATGAACTTGATAAAAAAAACAAAGAAATTGCTAAGGATAAAATAAAAGAAACAATAGATAAATTAGATGAAGAAATTAAAAAAGAAGAACAAAAAAAAGAAGAGTTAAATTTAAAAAACTTAAAAGTAGTACTTTTTAACACAATTAATTTATCTATTAATCAAGAAGATTGTATTTCAAAAAATCCAAAACTAGAAAAACAAATAGAACTTAATAAAAATACTACAAACACACTTGATAGTATAATAGAAATAAGTAAAAATTCAGCTTCATTAAGCAATATAGTAATAGATTTAATTTACAACATAAAAAAAGAACAAAACGAAACAATAGGTTATTTTGAAGAAAACAATGTAAATCAAATAAATAGAACACAACAAAACATTACTACTAATTTGAATAAATTAGCAGTAATTCTTAACAATGCAGCAAATCAAACTAAGAATAAACTAAAAGGTGAAGCAAAAAATTCAAATAAAAACAAGATAGAGAAACAACTAAAAGATCAATTAAAACAACTAAAAGATCAAAAAGGAAAAAAATTAAGTAATGGTAAAAAAATTACTTTTATGAAAAATGGGGAAAAAATTAATAATGAAATAAATAAAATTAAAAACAAGGAAACACAAGAAAAACTAAGACAGTTACAAGACAACATAAAAAAAGATATTTTACATGATGATATTAATAACAAAACTATAAACAATTCAGTGAAACAAATTGTTAAATTCTTAGAATATAACAAAGCTAAAGAAACTCAAAATAAAAACAATAAAAGAGAATCAGAAAAAAACGAAATATTTAAGGATATTAAAATAAATTCAACCATAGAAAACAAAGACAGACTAGAAAAAAACAAAACAATTATAGAGAGTATAATTATAAAAGAAAATTACAATAAACAAAATAATATTTACATCAATAATAAGTAAAAATGTCAGAAATAAACTTTAATTATTTAGATATCGAAATCAAATTAGATGAGGATCATTATAAAAAATGGATTGAGAAATGCATTCATAAAAATAAAAAACAATTAGGAGAAATTTCCTATGTTTTTTGTAATGATGAGTATTTATTAAAAATAAACAAAGATTATCTTAATCATGATTATTATACAGATATCATTACTTTTGATTACTGTGAATTAAATAAAATTAGTGGAGATTTATTTATATCAATAGACAGAATAAAAGAGAATGCAACAATATTAAATAACACATTTCAAAACGAATTAGATAGGGTTATTATCCATGGCATTATACATCTATTTGGACAAAAAGATAAAACTGAGGAAGAAGCAAAAGAAATGCGCATCAAAGAAGATTATTACTTATCTTTGCGTTAAGAGTAAATTAATAGTTCCACGTGAAACATTAAAAAATGATGAGTTTATTAGGTAATTATGATGTAATTGTTGTTGGTGCAGGACACGCTGGTAACGAAGCTGCTGCAGCAGCTGCTAATTTAGGTAGTAAAACACTACTTATAACAATGAATATGAATACAATTGGCCAAATGAGTTGCAACCCAGCAATGGGAGGAATAGCTAAAGGTCAAATTGTAAGAGAAATAGATGCACTTGGAGGATATTCCGGAATTATATCTGACAAATCAATGATACAATTTAAAATGCTTAACAAATCTAAAGGTCCAGCAATGTGGTCCCCTAGATCACAGAATGATCGATTTAGATTTGCAGAAGAATGGAGATTACAATTAGAGAGTTTACAAAACTTAGATTTTTGGCAAGATACCGTTATAAAAATAAACACAGAAAAAAATAAAGTTATAGGAGTAACAACTGCACTTGGGGTTACAATAAAATCAAAATCAGTAATATTAACAAATGGAACATTTCTGAATGGATTAATTCATATAGGTAAAAAGAATTTTGGGGGTGGAAGAATAGGTGAAAGGAGATCAGAAGGATTAACTGAACAATTACAAAGTTTAGGATTCGAATCTGACAGAATGAAAACAGGAACTCCTCCTAGGGTAGATGGTAGAAGTTTGAATTATAAAAAAATGGAAGAACAACCTGGAGATGAAAAACCAGGTAAATTCAGTTTTTCAAACAATACTAAAACACTTAAAAACCAAAGAAGTTGCCATATTACATATACAAACGAGACTGTTCACGAAATATTAAAAGAAGGATTTAATGAATCTCCAATGTTCTCAGGTAGAATAAAAGGTTTAGGACCTAGATACTGTCCATCAATTGAAGATAAAATTGAAAGGTTTTCGGAAAGAAACCGTCATCAAATATTTGTTGAACCAGAAGGGTGGAACACAGTTGAAATATACGTAAATGGCTTTTCAACTAGCTTACCAGAAGAAATACAACTAAAAGCTTTAAGACAAATAGAAGGGTTTGAAAATGCTAAAATTTTTAGACCAGGGTATGCTATTGAATACGATTTCTTTCAACCTACACAATTAAAAAACACCCTGGAAACAAAAAATATAGATAATTTATATTTCGCTGGTCAAATAAATGGAACAACAGGTTATGAAGAAGCCGCAGGACAAGGTATCATAGCTGGTATAAATGCACACCAAAAAATAAACAATAAAGAAGACTTTACATTAAAAAGATCTGAAGCATATATAGGGGTATTAATAGATGATTTAATAACAAAAGGAACAAACGAACCTTATAGAATGTTTACATCTAGAGCTGAATACAGAATACTACTCAGACAAGACAATGCTGATTTAAGACTTACACCTTTAGGTAACAAAATAGGGTTAGCAAGTAATGAGAGGTTGAAAAATGTAGAATTCAAAAATAAAAATACTTTAGAAGTTATAAATTTCCTAAAAACACAAAGTATAAAACCAGAAAATATAAATCCAATATTAGACAAAACAAAAAACACACATTATAAACAACAAGATAAAATCATCAACTACGTTAGGAGACCTAAAACTTCTATATTAGATTTAGAAGAAATCCCTATTATAAAAGAAAAATTTAGTAAAATAGACAATAAAGATTTAATATTAGAACAAGCAGAAATAACAATAAAATACGAAGGTTATATAAAAAAAGAAGAAGAGTTAGCTAAAAAACTAAATAAACTAGAAAATATAAATATTAAAAAAGAGTTTGATTATAAACAATTAAAATCTCTTTCGGCTGAAGCTGTAGAAAAATTAACAAATATAAGACCTAAAACAATAGGACAAGCTTCAAGAATATCTGGAGTATCTCCATCAGATATTTCAATATTACTAATACATTTTGGAAGATAGTTCCACGTGGAACAAAATAAATAAAATGAAATGAAAAAAACTTTTTTTTTATTAGTAACCTTATTGTTGTTTACAAATATATACACCCAGCAAAATAGATGGGAAGAATATTTGCAAAAAAGGGATTATAATAATATATGTAATTATAATAATAATATCTATATAAATACTGCAAATATATTAACGGAATATACAGATACAGAAATAAACAATTACTGGAAAAAAGATCTATTAAATCATATAAATATAAGTTCATTAAATAGTGATAATAACTATTTATACATTGGTTATAATAATGGTGGAGTTGATATTTTAAATAATAACATAACCAAATCAATAAACGATATTATAAATAGTAATATAAGTACAGATAAAACTATTAATTATATATGTAATAAAAACGACACACTGTATATATGTACTAACTTTGGATTTATAACGTATAGTATAAAAAAACAAGAAACCATAGATACTTATTTAATTGGTCGAAATGGTGGTAAAATTAAAGTTTTTGATATATTATTTAATAAAAATAAATTATACACAGCAACTAGTGAAGGGTTAAAAAGTATTGATCAAAATGAAAATTATAAGATAATTGAAAATTGGAATACAATAGATAACCAAGAAACAATTAATATTGAAAATAATAATGATACAATTTATTATATATGTAAAAATTCAGAAAATAAAACAGTAAGAATTTTAGAAAATAACACAATAAAGGAGATAGATTTATTTGAGAATAATATAAACAATATTAAATATATAGATAATAAATTATATATAATTACCGATAATAAAATATACAATACATCTGATGATGTTAATATGGATAGTATCGTAAAATATAATCAATGGACTAATAATATATATCCATCAGATATAACAAAATACAAAGGTAATATATATATAACTGATCATGAGTATGGTTTAATAAAACAAATAAATAATGATTTTTTTATTAAATACAGAACAGGACCATTTATAGATAATACATTAAAAGTGAATCAATTAAATAATGAATTGTGGTTTACTCATAGTCCTTCATTAGGATTTAACTATAATAGAAGTGGAGCGTCAAATTATTCGGAATACAATAACAACTGGTATATATATAATAGTACTACTTATTATAATCAACTAGATACCATATACGATGCGATAGATGTGGCATTTAACAAGGATGAGAATAAAGCTTTTATAGGTTACTTTACTCTTGGAGGTGTAGCAGAAATAAAAGATAATAAGTTTATTAAAATACATTCAAATTTTAATAGCACATTAAAACCTACGTATTGGGGAGCACAAACATCAGTATCATCATTAAGTTATGATAAGGATGGAAACCTATATATTATGTCTAATCAGTCTACAGAAAAACCAATATCAGTATATGCAACAGATAGTATATGGTATAATTTACCTTTTACAAATGAAGTTAAAAATAACTTTTTTGGTGATATGATACATACGAACTCAGGGGATGTATGGGTTACAAAACCAAGTGGACAAGGATTATTGGTTTTTAATGATCAAAAAACTTTTTTAAATGCGAACGATGACAATATAAAAACTTACACAAACTCACCCGGGGAAGGTAATTTAATAAGTAATAAAACAACAGCAATAGCAGAAGATAAAAATGGGACGATATGGGTAGGAACGGATAAGGGATTATGTATAATTGACATCTATAATACACCGTATGATAACAATAATGAAGCTTATGAAATAATCATTGACAATAATGGGGTAGCAGAGGCTGTATTAGGAAATCAATACATCACATCTATAAAAATAGATGGGGCTAATAGAAAATGGATTGGTACAGCAAACGCAGGTGTATTCTTATTAAGTGATGATGGTAGAGAAGAATTATTACATTTTACAACAGAAAATAGTCCATTATTAACTGATGAAATATCATCAATTGCAATTAATAAAGAAAATGGAAAAGTATACATAGCAAGTTCATTAGGTACAATATCTTATCAATCAGACGCTTCGGAAAGTAAAGAAAATTACAGTGAAGCAAAGATATTTCCAAATCCATTTATTAGGAATAAACATGATTATATTACAATAAATAATCTAACGGAAAATTCAAACATCAGAATCACTGATATTAGTGGAAATATTATACATCAAAACAATACAAACGGTGGAATGTATCAATGGAATTGTAAAAATATAAATAATGAGGATATTAAAACTGGTGTATATCTAATTTTTATATCGAATGAAATAGGAGATACTCATACAACATTAAAATTATTGGTAAAATAAATGAATAATTATAATGATGAAGGCATAGTTTTAAAAAAAGTTAAACTCCAAAATCAGAAATATATCATAACGCTTTTTACAAAGTTAAAAGGGAAGCAAACTTTTTATTTCCAAAACTCATCAAAAAAAAGCAATTTAATAAAACATATTCAAAGTTTATACCTTATAAATTTCTCATCAAAAAAAGGAAAAATTTCTCAATTAAATCAATTAAAAGACATCTCATTTAATCAAAACTATAAAGATATTCCTTTTAATATTCATAAAACATTTATAATGTTTTTTATAAATGATATTTTAAATAATACAATAATAGAGGAAGAAGTAAATGATTTAAAGTATGAATTTATAAAAAATAATTTACTACTATTAGATGAAATAGATGTGTATTATGATTTTCATATAAAATTTTTAATCCACTATACAAAATTACTTGGAATCACTCCATTGATAAAAAATAAAGATTACAATTATTTAGATATTGAGAATGGAGAATTTAAAAATATTAATAAATCTATAAAGTATCAGATAGAAAAAAAATATTCGCTTTATATTAAAGATATTATGTTAAATAAAATACTATATAAAAGTATTATCGCACTTAATAATATAGAGAGGAGAGAAATTTTAAATATCGTTTTAAAATATTATTCAATTCATTTAAAGGATTTTAAGCTACCAAAATCTTTAGATACATTGAATGAAATCTATAACGACTTATAAAAAGTTTGATTTCTGATTACTCCATGGATATCGCAATAAATATTAAGCTCTTTAAAAAAGTCTAATAGGTCAATAGGTTTTAAAAAACTAGTATTAATAGAATTTACAGAACCATCTAAAAAAGAAAAATATAATATATCATCTCTTAATTCAACTTCTTTTAAAAACTGAAAAGAAAAAAAATCTGTAGATAAGTTTAAAGTAACAATCCCTTTTTTAGTAATTATATAACCTAATTTTCCTTTAATATAAAAAATATAGCAGATAGAATCTATAATAAAATATAAGGAGGCTAATAAAAATAGATAATCAAATTCTAATAGTGATATATAGAATAAAGCAAAGAATAAAAACAATAAAATAAGTAAGGAGGCTTTTAAATACTCAATTAAAGATATTTTACTATTAAAATGATATATTTTATACCCAATAGAATTAATAGTTAAAAAATACTGTTTAAAATACCTCCATTTAGGTAATTGAATAAATAAAATATAATACAGAAAAGAAAAACCCAAGATACTGTAAGTAATATTTTGTAAAAATGGTATTTCAAACATTTCTGTTTTAAAATCTAATACAAATACAGAACCAATAAATAATAATACAACGAAAAAAAAATATCTACCTATCATTTTATTTTATTATATGAATATAACATAGCTTCTAATTCACGCAAATATTCACGCTTTCCAAATTTAGGAGCATATAAATAACTATCTAAACAAATTACTTTTGTATTAGTATCATCAAGAAAAGAGATACTAACAAAAACACCCCCCATATAATCATTAACAGTACGCCACATACCAGTTAATTTAACAGCAAATTTACCATTAAAATTTATAGTATCTAAACTAGGTTTAAAGCCATCATGCATTTCCGTTAACATAAAAGCAGAATCTGTCTCTAATTTTATTATTGATTTAAAAGATTTATTTCGATGCAAAACCAATTGATTTAAGCCAAAAGCACTATCAGAAATATAAGGATATTCATATACTAAAATACCTTGAATAATATCATGAGGAACATTTTGAAACGCACCATTATCATCACCAGTCATTTTATTACGCAAACGCTGGCTATTAAGCCAAACAGAATTAGTCGTTGAACTAGCAACTTTCATAGAATTAATAACATTCATTTCAAATTGATGATGTTCAATTAAATAATCCTTAATTTCTTTATTAGGATATAATTTATAATGATTTACCAGTCTTGATAATTCGATATTATTAAAATACTGAACCCATTGATGGCCATATTTATAAATTAGTTTACGTACTTCGTGATTACTATTTGCTTTAATTAAAATTACACGTTGACCTCTAGCCCACAAATCTTTAACATATTCTACTTCGGCATCTTGATACTTATGATCTATATCTATTTTAATAATATTACCATTGGATTTTTGAAGTTTACTAAAGTTTTTATTCAGAATAGTATAAACAGAAAAGGCATATTCAGGACGAAAAGGGTTTTCAGGTTTTATGATTTCTTTTAGATAAGTAGATAAAGTATCATTAACAGCATTTAAAGAGTTAGTTGTAGGGTAAACAACAAGAACTTCACCAGGTTTACCAATAAACCATGGTAGGAATGATTTTGATTCTTCATCTTCATCACACGAAGAAAAAATAAATAATATAGAAAAAATAAATATAAAAGATTTTAATTTCATTTTTTATAGATTTTAATTTTTTGACCGATTTTTAAGTTGGATGAATTTATATTTG
>CALTNV010000155.1 GCA_943845485.1 uncultured Flavobacteriales bacterium
AAAACTGTTCTAACAGTAGAACAGTTTTTTGATACATTTTGAACAACACCTACAATACCTTTATCAGAAACTACTCTCATATTAAATTATCGGAAGAGTTTTCAATTTTTAATGATACCATTTACAAACAACAATATCATTATTTACCTGCTAAAGTTATTAATGTAACTACCAATAAAAGAGTCAATTTTGTAACCATTAATGTAGGTAAAAAAGATGGTGTTGAATTAAATATGGGAGTAGTTTCTGATAAAGGTATTGTAGGTGTTGTTCAAAATGTATCAAAAAACTTTTCTACTGTTAGAACAGTTTTAGATAAAAGCAACTATTCCTTTTCTCCTTATGTAACTTTACAAAAAAGTAAATATAATGGCCCTATATCTTGGAAAGGTGTAGAAGATGTTTATCATGTAAAGGTTGAAGATATTGCACAGCATGTTCATGTAAGTATTGGGGAAAATGTTTTTTCCAGAAGTGAAACAGGGTTATTTCCTAAGGGAGTTCTTGTAGGTAAGGTAGATTCATTATATGATGAACCGGGTAATAATTTTCATGAAATCTATGTGAAGCTAGCAACTGATTTTAAATCACTTTCTTACGTTTATGTGATTAAAAATGTACTTAAAGCTGAGCAGAAAAAAATAGAAGATGAATTTATAAAATCTACAAAAAAATGATTTCTACTTATCCTATTCTAATAATTCGTTTTATTGTACTGGTTTTAATTCAAATATTATTTGCTAATAATATTTTATTAAATTACGGCGAATATATAAACATATATGTTTACCAGTTATTTATTATGCTATTGCCCGTGTCAATAAGTTGGTGGGCTTTGTTATTGGTTAGTTTTACTTTGGGTATCTCTGTTGATATGTTTACAAATACCCTTGGTTTACATGCATCTGCTTGTTTGTTAATTGCTTTTTTAAGGCCAAAAATATTAGATGGATTATCTCCTAGAGATGGTTATGATTTTAACACAGAGCTCAACTCAAAAGATTTAGGGGTTAAGTGGTTTTTAAATTATGCTTTTATAATGACTTTAATTCATAATTTCTGGTTGTTTTATCTAGAGGCATTTCAATTAGTAGATATTTTACGTATTTTTGGTAAAGTACTTTTTAGTTCAATAATCTCTGTTTTAGTATTATATATATTTCAATACATTACTATAAATCCTAAAAAATAAATGAATAACTTATCCAATAGAAAATTTGTTATCATATTGATTTTTCTTTTCATTGGTATTGTTTATATTTTAAGGTTGTTTTATATTCAGGTTTTAGATGATAAATGGACTTTAGAGTCAGCATCTATTGTTCAAAAACAAGTTACTATTAAACCCTCTAGAGGTTTAGTTTTTGATAGAAATGGTAATTCTTTAGTTGAAAATAAATCTGTTTATAATTTAATGGTTATCCCTGGAGCTGTTAAGGATTTAGATACTTTAAAATTCTGTTCTGTATTAAATATTTCTAAAGATGAGTTTAATCATAAAATGAATAAAGCTTGGGGAGCTGATGAACGATGGAGAGTAACTACCATTAGATCTAAGCAGTACAATAAAAATAAAAATTATTTAGATACACTTTCTGGATTTTATTTTGGAACTAGTAGAAGAAAAATTAATAGCATTGACGTTACTGTAGTAGCCTCTAAAACAACTATTTTTGATACATTAAGAGTTGCAAATATATTTGAAGTTTCTAAAAAGTTTTTAATAAAAGAGCTTGCTAGATCACATAAGATGCCGATCAGGAGATATACTTCTCAAATTTTTGAAAAACAAATTCCTTCAGATCAGTTTGAAAAAATTAATGATAATCTTTATTTATTCCCCGGCTTTTTTAAGAAAACTGAAACTATTAGATATTATCCTGATTCAGTAGCCGCACATATTGTTGGGTATGTTAGGGAAATTGACCAAAAAAAACTTGATGAGGATAAGTATTATCATTTAGGAGATTATGTTGGAATTACCGGTTTAGAATCTTTTTATGAAATTGATTTGAGAGGTAAAAGAGGTAAGTATTATTATTTACAAGATGTTTTTCAGAATAAAAAGACAACTTTAAATGACGGAGAAAAAGATATTTATGCTCAAGAAGGAGAAAGGCTATATACTTCAATAGATATTTCGTTACAAAAATATGGTGAAAAGCTAATGCAAAATAAAACAGGAGCTATTGTTGCTATTGATCCCTCTACAGGTGAAATTTTAGCAATGATTTCGGCACCTACTTATGATCCTAATCTACTTGTGGGTAGAGGATTTAGAAAAAATTATGCAGATTTAGTTTTAAATGATTCTTTACGTCCTTTAAATAACAGAGCTTTAAGGGCTGATTACAGGCCTGGTTCAATTTTTAAACTTGTACAGTCTTTAATTGGTTTACAAGAAGAAGTTATTACACCGTATACAGGATTCACTTGTAATAAATACCCTATTGGCTGTCATGATCATGAGTACCCTAGCAATATTAAAAAAGCGATTAAGCATAGTTGTAATCCATATTTTTATAATGTTTATAAACGTATTATTCTTCAGGATAGAACTAAATCAATTTTTATTGATTCAAGATCAGGCTTAACTAAATGGCATAATTATGTTAGTCACTTTGGTTTTGGAACTAAGTTAGATACAGATATACCAGGAGTAAGAATAGGAAGGGTTCCCGACACTACTTTTTATGATAAAGTTTATGGGATGAATAGATGGGCATTTTCTAATTTTAGATCTAATTCTATTGGGGAAGGTGAATTAGCAGTATCTCCATTACAAATAGCAAATCTAGGGGCTATTATCGCTAATAAAGGTTTTTTTTATGAACCCCATTTTGTGACAAAAAAAGAAATTAATGGAGAGTGGGAAAATATATTTTTTCAAAAGCAAAATGTTGGTATAGATAGTTCATATTTTCCTTTTATTGTTGAAGGAATGAAAGAGGTAGTATTGTCTGGAGGTACAGCAAGAAGAGCTGCTATACCAAAAATTGAAGTAGCAGGAAAAACAGGAACTATTCAAAATGGTAGTTTTAGAGATCATTCTGCTTTTGTAGCTTTTGCTCCAGCAGATAATCCAAAAATTGCAATTTCAGTATATGTCGAATACGCAGGTTTTGGTGGTACTTATGCAGCTCCTATTGCAAGTTTAATGATGGAAAAATATTTAACAGATACAATCACAAATAAATATAAAGAAAATAGAATATTGGATGCAGTGATTGAAAAAGGTAAACCCATTAGATCATTAAAAACAGGTAATTCTTTAGAGTAATGAAAAGAAATGATATTTTAAGAAATACTGATTATGGTGTAATCATAATTTATTTATTGCTTGTGATAATGGGATTGACTAATATTTACTCCTCTACTTTTGATGAACATTTTCCAAGTTTATTTTCTTTTAATAAAGAATACGGGAAACAACTTATTTGGATTCTTATTTCCTTAACTGTTGGATTTACAATCATAAATATTGAGGGAAGGTTTATTTCAAGGGCCACACCATTTTTTTACGGGTTTGTGATTCTCCTTTTAGTTAGTGTTTTATTCACTACACCTATTAATGGTGCTAGATCTTGGTTTAGTATTTTTGGATTTAGTTTTCAGCCTTCTGAATTTGCAAAGTTAGGTACATCATTAATGTTAGCTAAATATCTTAATCAAACAAATGTTAAAATTAGGGATTTAAGAACAAGGGTGCAGGTTGGTTTAATTATTGGTATACCTTCGGTTTTAATTTTATTACAACCAGATGCTGGAACACTTTTAGTATTCTTTTCATTTTTCTTGGTCCTTTACCGCGAAGGTTTAAGTGGCAATGTTCTGTTAATTGGCCTATTAACAATTATTTTAATGGTTCTTTCTATATTTTTACAAGAAGCTGATTTCCAGTTAGACAGTTTAGATATGGTCATTTCTGGACAAATGATATTAACTATTTTTGTCTTGCTAGTTGGTGTTAGTATTTTCTTTTTAATTAGATATTTTGTTTATAAAAGAGATCAAAAGAAGTCACTTACTTATTTAGTTGTGGTGTTACTTGGGGCGGTGATTTTAATAAATGGTACAGGATATATTTTTAATAATGTTTTTAAACAACGACATAGAGATAGAATAAATCTTCTCTTAGGTTTAATGGAAGATAAGAAAGATGCTGGTTATAACATTTATAGAGCAATGGCTGCTGTTGGATCAGGTGGGTTTTCAGGTAGGGGATATAGAAAAGGTGTTTTGGCAAATGAGAAGTTTAAACATGTACCCGAACAAGGAACAGATTTTATTTTCTGTTCAATTGGAGAAGAATGGGGGTTTGTTGGTAGTAGTGTTCTAATCATTATGTTTATGATTTTTTTAATAAAAATTGTATCTATAGCAGAACGACAAAGAAATACTTTTAGTAGGGTATATGCTTATTGTGTAGCAGGTATATTTTTCTTCCATTTAACTATAAATGTTGGGATGATTATTGGTTTAGCTCCTGTTATTGGCATACCATTGCCCTTTTTTAGTTATGGAGGTTCTTCGCTATTAAATTTTTCTGTATTGTTTTTTATTCTTGTAAGGCTTGATGCTGAAAGAATGGATTCTCTTCAACTATAAGTTTATTAATCAGGTATTTAAGTTTTTTTACCCTTTTTAATATCTATTTATTTTTTTAAGTTTCAAGTACTTAATAAATAGAATATTATGAGGTGTTTAATATTTATTTCTTTTTTGTTAATCATATCATGTGCTCCAAAAGAAGTTGATACGAAGAAAAAGTTAGTCTCTAGTTGCTATAATACTGTTTCTTTTGATTGGGTAAATAGTTTTATGAAAGATAGCTCTTCTTTCAATTATAACTTTTCAGATGATTATACAATCCCTCAATTACTTTATAGAGATTTTTTTGATATAATAAATAGCGGTGAATTAAGAGTTGTGTTACAAAATAATCCTACTAGCTATTATATTTATAGAGGTTACCCTTATGGTTTTGAATATGAAATAAGTAAGAAAATAGCTGATTATTTTGAGCTTGATTTAATTATTATTTTAGTTCAAAATAAAGCTGAAGCTATTCAATTAATTAACTACGGTTATGCTGATTTAATTGCTTTTGACTTAACATTAACTAAACAAGAACTTAAAGAAGAATTAAAGTATTCAATTCCCTTATACACAGTTCATCAAGTTTTAGTTCAAAGAAAACCTGATAATTGGTTTAGTTTATCATCTTATGAATTAAATAACAAGCTAATAAAATCTGTTGTTGATTTGAAGGATAAAACAATTCATATAGAAAATAAACCATCTTATTTTAATAGATTAAATAACTTGTCAGAGGAAATAGGAGGTGAAATATTAGTGAAAAAAAATAATGTTCTTTCTGAAATTCTTATTCAAAACGTAATTGATCAGAAAATAGAATTTACAGTAGCTAATGATAATATAGCAAATTTGTATGCTAGGAATCATTCTATTCTGGATGTGAGTACGGCAGTAAGTTTTGATCAGAATATAGTTTGGGCAACAAATAAAGAGAGTTTAAATTGGCTTTTAGAATTAAATGTTTGTTTAAATAAATTAAAATCTTCTGCTTACATAGCTATTTTATACAATAAATATTTTAAAAATAAAAGATTTATAAAATACGAACTGAATTATTTTAATGATTCTATTTTAAAAAATAAAATATCTAAATATGATATTTTAATTAAATCCCAAGCAAAAAAAATTGATTGGGATTGGAGACTTCTTGCTGCATTAGTTTATACAGAGTCTGGTTTTAATAATAATAGTGAGTCTTGGGTAGGTGCAAAAGGTTTGATGCAATTAATGCCAGAAACGGCCATTTGGATGGGGGTTCATGATTCTTTTAATCCTAGTCAAAATATTTGTGGAGGAGTAAATTATTTAGCTTTCCTTTCTAGATTCTGGAATAAAAGACTACCTGATTCTATCAATCATCAGCCCTTTATAATCGCTTCATATAATGTTGGTCAAGGACATGTTGAAGATGCTTTAAGGTTAGCTAAATATTATAATGAAAAAGATGTTTCTTGGAATACAGTGAGAAATTACCTGATGAAAAAAAGCTATTCAAAATATTATAAAAATCCCGTTGTTAAATATGGTTATTGTAGAGGTAAGGAACCAATTAGTTATGTTGCTAAAGTTGATTACATTTATCAGAGGTATCAAGATTTAGTTCCCCAATAGAATTAGCATTCAGGAACATTTACTGTTACTTTTGTAGCCAAACCACCAGTAGAAGTTTCTTTATATTTATGATTCATATCTTTAGCTGTTTCAAGCATTGTTTCTACTACCTGGTCAAGTGAAACCTTAGCCGATTCAGGGTCGCTCTCTAACGCTAAATTACATGCCATTATAGCTTTTATAGCCCCCATACTATTTCTTTCAATACAAGGTATTTGAACTAATCCACCAATAGGGTCGCAAGTTAGTCCTAAATGGTGTTCCATAGCTATTTCTGAAGCCATAAGTGCCTGCTTA
The DNA here is from genome assembly GCA_943845485.1 of uncultured Flavobacteriales bacterium. The sequence goes on from CALTNV010000155.1 coordinate 6,508, forward strand.
TGATTACCTCCTAAACACTCTGTAAGAGCAGCAGCAGCCATAGCTGATGAAACTCCTATTTCAGCTTGACATCCTCCGAGTGCAGCACTTATTGTTGCTCCTTTTTTGAAAATACTACCTATTTCTCCAGCTACTAATAAAAAATCTACAATTTCCTTTGTTTCATTTTTAGTATTTGAAAAGCATAAGTGATACATTAAAACAGCTGGTATTACTCCAGAAGCTCCATTTGTTGGTGCAGTTACTATTCTTCCAAAATCTGCATTTTGTTCATTTACAGCTAAAGAAAAGCAAGAAATCCATTTCATTGTATCAGAAAAGGAAATTTCTTGATTTTGTAAACATTGAAACCATTCTTCTTTATTTGAATATTTCCAGTTTTTATTTTTTAAGTTATCATAAAATCCTGCTGCTCTTCGTTTTACATTTAAGCCACCGGGTAAAATTCCTTTTGAATGACAGCCAATGTATATGGATTCAAGCATGGTACTCCATATGCTTAACAGTTTTTCTTTAATTTGAACTTCTTTATGCCAACTTAGTTCATTTTTTAAAACAATATTTGAAATAGAACAGTTATTTTGAACGCAATATTTATTAAGATCTTCAGCTTTATGAATAGGGAATTCTAAGTCTTTTTTTTCCGTTTTAGGAAGTTTGGTGTCATTTTCTGTTATAAAGCCACCTCCAATAGAAAAGTATGTTTTTTCTAAAATTGTTTTATTGCTCTCATTGTAAGCTATTAAGGTCATTCCATTTGGATGCTCATCTAAAAATATACTTGAGTGATAGATAATATCATCTGAGATGTTAAAAGTGATTATGTTTGTTTGATTTAAACTTAGGACATTATCTTTTTTTATTACTTGAGGAATCTTTTTAACATCTTCTATATTAATAGTTGTAGGGTCAAAGCCACAAAGACCTAATAAAATGGCAATGTCTGTACCATGTCCTTTGCCAGTTAAAGCTAGAGATCCGTATAATTGAATTTTTACTCGGTTAATTTCATTTAATTTTTGTTGTGAATTTAGATTACTTAAAAACCTTTGAGCAGCTTTCCAAGGGCCTAGTGTGTGAGAACTAGAAGGTCCTACACCAATTTTCAACATATCAAAAACGCTAACAGATTCCATTTAATTTTTTTCTAAATATAAAAATACTATTTAGTATACTATTAAAATCTATGTCCTATTTTTAGAATAAGTTGTGAGTAGAAGTTTTGTAATAGGTTTTCTTTTGTATTATAAAATTGACGATCATATCTAGCTTCTGCAATAATGAAAGTTTTTAATGTATTGTAACCAAAATTTAATTTAACATCTGTTATGAAATCAAAATTATTGTTTTTATAATAGGTTTTATCATCTTTTTTATACTTCTCTTGACCGTATATGATTCCTCCCCCAGCAATTATATGAACAAAAAAATCTTTGTAAACATACACATAGCATATTCCTCCCATTAAACCAAGACCAATTTCATTTATTCTTGTAGCCTTAATAATATTATTTAGGCTATTTTGTGATAATTGAGGCATAATTGACGAATCTCCTATGATTGAAAAATCTGTAAATTTAACTCCTACGTATGGACTAAAAGTTGACTTGTAATATTTGCCAGAAAAACCTTTAGCACTCATGTAGTTATAATCATTATTAAATTTAAATCTAATGTTAGCTATTGTACTAATTTTAATAATATCGGCACGTTTTTTTTTTAATGTCTTTTGAATTAACTGTATAACCTTGATAACCTTTTATAGCCAAGTCACCAAAAAAACGTTTATATTGACCATCTATATAAACTATAAGCGCACTTGTTGGGCTGTAAGTATTTGTGTCTTTGAAGTAAATAGGTACACCAATACCAATACTTAAACCTATATCTTTATAATTAAAACCTAAACCTAATGAAAGTTTATTGTTTGTTTCATATTTAAAACTAGGATTACCATCACCTTTTAATTTTATAAAAAAAGGAGAAGTACTATGTGCAACTCTACCATGTAAACTAAAATTTGGAATTCTGATAAAAGGAAGGGAATCATCAATCTTTTTTTCTTGGGAAAAAAGAAATAAGCTACTTAATGAGATAATTATAAGTAAAAATAATTTATTCAATTGTTATTATTTAGATGAATCTACTTCTAATTTAATAAATTAGGACTTTTTTTCATTCCTAATTTATTTTAAATCTTGCATTAGGAGTAATCTCTTGTGTTACAAAGTCTTTTTTTAAATATTTATAATAACCAACAATCCCTATCATCGCAGCATTATCAGTACAATATTCAATTTTAGGAATGTACAATTTAAATTTCTGTTTTTTAGATAGTTCCTTTAATACATTTCTTAATCCGCTATTAGCAGAAACACCTCCTGCAATTGCTAAGTGTTTTATTCCTGTATCCTTTAGTACTCTTTTAATTTTTCCTAATAAATGTTTTATAATAGCATTTTGGTAGGAGGCACATATGTCATTTAAATTGTTTTTTATAAAGTCTTTATCCTTCTTCATTTCCTTTTGTACAAAATATAATAAAGAAGTTTTTAAGCCACTAAAACTAAAATTAACACCTTCTATTCTAGGTTCAGGAAATGGAAATTTATCTTTGTTTCCTTTTGCTGCAGCTTTGTCAATTAATGGCCCCCCTGGGTATGGTAAACCTAGTGTTTTAGCAGCTTTATCAAAAGCTTCTCCTGCAGCATCGTCTATTGTTTCACCTATTAACTCAAAATCATAAGGAGAGTTTATTTTAACAATTTGAGTATGTCCCCCAGAAACGGTTAAGCATAAAAATGGAAATTCAGGGTTTTCGATATTATCTCCTTCAATAAAGTGAGCTAAAATATGACCTTCCATATGATTAACATCTATTAAAGGTAAATTTAATCCAAGAGCAAATGATTTTGCAAAAGAAGTGCCAACAATTAAGGATCCTAAAAGTCCCGGTCCTCTTGTAAATGCTAAAGCATCAATATCACTAATGTTTATTTTGGCATCTTTTATTGCTTTATCAACAACAGGAATAATATTTTTTTGGTGAGCTCTTGATGCTAATTCAGGAACAACACCACCATATTCTTCATGAATTACTTGATTTGCTGTGATATTAGATAAAACTTTTCTATCTTTTAGCACAGCTGCAGAAGTATCATCACACGATGATTCTATTGCTAAAATTGTAACTTCGTTTGAGAGAATATTCATAAATTTGTTTTATAAATTACAAAACTATTAAAAAATACATCAACATAGTAGCAAACACATTAGTTTTAATTACCGATATGGTAATGTTTTTGTTGTTTTTAATGTTATCAATTATATATGTTCCTTCATTTCAAAAATCAATATCTAACTACGTATTAAATAAAGTAATATTAGATAAGTCTTGTGGAGAGATTAGTTATTCCAAATTATATATTTCTCCTAGTTTGGAAATTAATATCAATGATATCCTTGTGTTAGATTGTGATAACGATACTGTTGCTTCAGTTGATGAAATTATAGTTGATATAAACCTTTTAAAGACAAAAAATAATTTTTTTAAAATAGATGATATTTTTATTGTTTCTCCCTCTCTTTACTATAATATAGATACTTTAGGAGTTTCAAATATTGATTGGTTAATTGATGTTTTCCCATCTTCATCCAGTAAAAGTAAATTTAGTTTAAATATTGAAAATTATCACTTAACTGATGGGCTTTTTAAAATTAATGACTTTAGATATAGTAAAGTAAAAAATACAGGACTAATTGATTATAATCACCTTAAAATTTCAAATTTTAATTTATCTGGAAATGAACTGTCAATTAGGAATGCCGAAGTAACAACATTTATTGACTCTTTATCTTTTAATGAACAGTCAGGATTTACTTTATCTAAATTATCTAGCAATGTTTTGTTTTCTGATTCTAACATAGTATTAACATCAACTAATATTAAAACATTAAAATCAGATATATCTATTGATTTATCCTATAAATTTAATTCCTTTAATGATTTTCAAGATTTCAATCATAAAGTATATTCTAATTATAAAATAAAACCTTCTTTGGTTTACGGTGCTGATATTTCATATTTTACTTCTACTTTAAAAGGGTTTGAAGAAGTTATAAAAGTATCAGGCTTAGTTGAAGGCTATACGAATAATTTAAATGCAGATAATTTATTGTTAAAATGGAATGATAATACTGTTGTTTCAACATCTTTTGCCTTTAGAGATTTAGTAGAAGACACCCGAGTTTTGAAGTTTAATATTCATTCTATTAATTCTACTTTCAACGAGTTAAATAGTTTTCCTATGTATCCATTCTCCTCAAAGGAAACATTACCTCTTTCTTTTGTTGATTTTAAAAGAGTAGATAAAAGAGTTATAAATGTTAAAGGTGATTTAACTATTAAGTCAGGAGAAGTTGATATGCTTCTTTATTTTAATCAAGGAGAAAAGTTAATCAGTGAATTAGAGTTGAAAATTAAAAATAATAAAGTTACTATTGTTGATGGTGAGATTAAAGCAATTAATTTTCCTTTGTATTATATCAAAGATATTCCTAAAAATATTTTTAATAATGTCTCCTCTAACATTAATTTCCATACCGAAGTTTCATCATTTAGTGATATTGAAATTTATGTCAAAGGAGCTATTAGTTCTATAGATATTTACAACAATAAATTTTCTAATATTACATTAGATGGAAAGTTAAAAGGAAGTTCTTTCGATGGGATTGTACATTCAAAAGATTCTCTACTTCTTTTTGATTATAAAGGGTTATTAGATTTTAATGATGAAAAACCGATCTATAATCTTTCTTTAAATTTAGATAGATTTAAAATTCAAGATTTAAAATTACCTGAGGTATTAAGGATACCACTATTAGATTTGTCTTTTAAATCTAATTTTATAACAGAAAAAAATAGTGAACATTTGGTTACAGATTCATTTGATTTTGATTCACTAAATCTCCAATTAAGAGATTCTAGTTCAATATATGTAGGTAAGGTTAATTTCAAAAACCAATATGATAAGAATGATAATAGTAGTTCACTAGCATTAAATTCTGATATGATAAATGCAAAAATAAAAGGTGAATTTGATTTTAACTCTATTACAAAATCTTTTCAAAAATATGAACAGATTATTTTAAAAGATAAAGCTTATAAAGCTTATTCTGATTCGAGTTTAGTTTTTGAATATGAACTTAATGTTATAAAGGGAAGAGAGATAAACAAAATAAGTGAGAATCAAATTACAATTTCAGATTCATCTTATTTAAAGGGTTATGTTGATGGATTAAATGATAAAGAAGAAATTATTTTAATTTCTGACTCCATAGGTTTTGGAAAATTATTAATTGATAGTGTTGATTTTCATTTAGTGAAAAATAAATCCAATTTAGATTTTATGTTTTATGCAAATTCATTATTACTTAATAAAAATGAAAATTTAGCACCATTTAAAAAAATAAATATTGATGCTGATTTTAATCCGAAAGAAGCAAGGTTTTATTTAGATTGGTATAATGGAGCTAATTATAATGGGAAAATAAATTTAAATGCAGATATAAGTAATTACAGTAAATATAGCGTAAGGTTAGATTCTTCTGAAATTAATTTAGGAGCATATAATTGGGTGGTTGATCCTGAATCTGTTTTTTCTTTTGAGGATAATAACCTGTTTTTTGAAAGGGTATCAATATCAACAAGAGAAAACCAAGAGATTCGATTTAATGGTTCTTTTTACAGCAAGCAAAGTAAATATAAGGATACTTTGTTAATGAGTTTTAATAATATAAATCTTTCTCAGTTTGATAATTTATTATCAAATACTACGAAATTGGAAGGTTATTTTACTGGAGAATTAATTACTGATAACCTTTTTTTTCCTAAACAATCATCAATTTATAGCATTAAAGCAGAATTAGATAGTTTAAGTTTAAATACTAGAAATGTAGGAGAAGTTGATTTGTTAGCTTTTTGGGACTCTAATCAAGAGTTATTTTCAGTTTCAGGTAGTGCAGAGCACAATTTATTTAATTCAGTACTTTACTATGGAACTATTGATATTTATGATGATATAAATCAATTAAATATTAAATCAACTTTAAAAGAATTTGATATAAGTATTATAGATCCCTATTTGTCTGATGAATTATTCCTACATAAAGCAAACTTAAAAGGAGATATCCATATTACTGGTACAATGGCATCTCCTATATTAAATGGGGATTTAATAATAGAGCAAGGTGTTATTGAAATTGCTAAATTTAAAGTACCATATAAGTTTTCAGGAGGGTTATCTTTTTCTCAAAATAAAATATATTGGAACAAATTAACTTTAATTGATGATGATGATAATATTGCATATTGTAGTGGAACATTAAGTCATAATGGATTTGAAAATTTTAATTTGGATTTAAATATTAACTCTGAATACTTAAAGCTTTTTAATAATACACAAAAGGATTTTAACTATTTCTATGGCTTAGGATATATTAATGCAGATGTAAATTTAAAAACATTGGGAGAATCATTTTTACTCTCTGGAGATATTAAAACACTGAAAAATTCAAAAATTACTATACCAATTGATTATGTTGATGAAGTTGCTAAGGCTAACTTTATTACATTTATTGATGAGGACAGTGAACTTAATAAAGAAGTGCCAATACAAAAAAACATAGAAGATAATTTCTTTTTAATTGATTTAAATATTGATGTAACTCCAGATGCAAAAATTGATTTGATTTATGATGATCAAACGAATGAAAGAATAAAAGGTTCAGCTAGTGGTAATTTAACTATTAAGTTAACAAAGTCATCTGAGTTTTTACTTTTTGGAACGTTGAAGGTAGTGTCGGCAGATTTTATGTTCTCTTTTCAAAATTTTATAAATAAAAAATTTGAAGTTCAACCTGGTGGAACAATTTCTTGGGATGGAGATGTTTTAAATGGAAAAATAAATTTAACGTCCATTTATAAAATTAAAACATCATTAAAAGAGTTATCTCCTTATTTTTCTTCCAGTGATGATGAAATTCCTGATGTTTATAAACAAAGTGCCACTGTAGAATGTCTATTAACATTAAGTAAGAGTTTAATACAACCAGAGATTAAATTTGATATTAATTTTGAAAATCCGAGTTTAATAGATCCTGAAGTTAAATCATCCTTAGAAGCATTAATATCAACTGAGCAAGATTTAAATCTACAGTTTTTTTCATTGTTGATGTTAAATAAATTTTGGCCAAAATTTTCTAGTGAAGAATCTTCTGGTTTTGTTGGAAGTACAAGTAGTGAACTAATATCAAATCAGTTGTCAAATTGGTTATCTGGAATTAGTGATGAAGTTGATTTTAATGTAAAATATCAACCAGGAAGTACAGGAACAGAGGAGTTTCAATTTGGTTTTGAAACAGAAGTGCTTGATGATAGGCTTGTTATAAAAGGAACTGCTGGATATGCCACTACAGAAACTGGATCTTCAGTTCAACAGCAAAATATTATAGGAGATTTTATTCTTGAATATAAAATTTCTGAAGATGGAAGCTTTAGAGTGAAAGCCTTTAACTTAACAGATGAATATAATTCTATATCATCAATTAACAACTCTCCATATATACAAGGTGTTGGGTTGTATTATCAAGAGGGGTTTGATAATTTAGGTGATCTAAGAGCTGTAAAAACAATTAAAAGATGGTTTAAAATTTCTAGTAAAAAATAAAAAGAGATGATTTTATCATCTCTTTTTATTAATATTCATCTTCATTAAAGAAGAAGTCATCTTTTGTTGGGTAGTCAGGCCATATTTCTTCTATGGTTTCGTACATCTCACCCTCATCTTCAATTTCTTGTAAGTTCTCAGTAACTTCTAAAGGAGAACCATTTCTCATAGCGTAATCTATCAATTCCTCTTTTGTAGCAGGCCATGGTGCATCTTCTAGATGAGAAGCTAATTCAAGTGTCCAATACATATATTATATGATTTAATTTTTTTAAAACTTACGCAAAAGTAAACTATTTAGTTGCAAAAGCAAATAAATGAAAAGTTATTTTTTGGGTATCCAAGGGGTTTCTTTTATATCTAATTTAAAAGCCATATATCTTGATAAAACAAAAATATAATCTGATAAACGATTAATATATTTTAATATAATTGGAGAAACCTCTATTTGGTTTGAAATTGTAACAATTCTTCTTTCAGCTCTTCTGCAAATACATCTTGCAATATGTAGATGAGAAATTAATTTGTGTCCACCAGGTAGAACAAAAAACTTCATAGGTTCTAATTTAGACTCTAAAATATCTATTTCAGATTCAATATTATCTATCATTTGTTCAGTTATTTGAGGTAACTTCATTTTGTTTTTTTCTTTAGATTCTGCCAATAAAGATCCTATTACAAAAAGATCATTTTGAACAGATATGATAAAGTCTTTTTCGTGAGATTGAATTTGATTATAGTCTCTAACTAACCCTAGGTAGGAGTTTAATTCGTCAACAGTACCATAAGCTTCAATTTGTGCTTCATCTTTATATACCTTTTCGCCACCGATTAACGATGTTTTACCTTTATCTCCTGTTTTAGTATAAACTTTCATTTTTAATATTTTATAACAAAATTTTGTTTTGTGTAAGCTTTGTTTTTAAAAACTAAACCCATTTTAAATAAGTCAATAGTAATTGTAATATCTTCATTTAATTTAATATCATTCCACGCTTTTGTCATTCCTTTACTCCAATATATATCATCAATAATAATAACTCCATTTGTGCTTAGTTTTGATAAACAAAGTTTAAAATAGTTTAATGTAGCTTCATAAGTATGATTTCCATCTATATATATTAAATCAAATGATTTTTGCTGATTTAGAGTATCGATGAGTGTATCATCAAAATTTCCTTTTATAGAAATAATATTTGGGATTTTAATATCTGAAAATAGTTGATTAGCAATTTTATGAATTGAGTTATCTCCCTCTATTGTGTATACTGGTGTATTTTTATTTTGTAGGGCAAGATATGATGTTGTTATCCCTAAACTAGTTCCAATTTCAATTTTATTTTTAGCATTAATAAAATTGGCAAGTCTAAATAGTAATTCACAATATTTTTTAGGTGCCAAACTTGTTTTAGCAATATTTTTTAAGGATCGGGTTGTATTTTTAGTGTTTTTTGAACCAGCACCTAAGTCATTGATTTCTATAAGTCTTTTTTGTAATAAAAATCTATTCCTATATGCTTCAATAAGCTCAAATTTGTAAAACATAATTGTTTTATCAAATACATCATTTATTATACTAAATACAAAGGGGGAATGTATATCATAAGCCGTTTTAGCTTTAAACTTATAATTTATATAATATTTTATTAAATGAAAATTAACCATTAATAAGATAATTTATATTTAACCATAGTTGAATTTTTTCTTTCATCTATAGCTTCTATTATCAAAGTGTTCTCTGATTGTAATATTTTTTTTTCTATGTAGTACGTATAATATCCGCGCCTTTTGTTATAATATAAAGGAATCCATACGTCATTTAAATAGGCATTTACATTTCTTAAACCACTCCACGTATCACTAATTGAAATATTTAATGTTTTTTGGTTTCTAATTTTTTTATTATCGTAAAAATTATATGCTTTAATTGTTGGGGAAGTTGTATCTGCTACAATTACAAACTTTCCAAATTTTTTAATTTTTGTATATACCATACGATCTTTTATATAGCTAGCATCTACATTGTAAAAGCCTTTTTTATAGTATTGTGCGATATAGTATTTCGTTTCTGGTATGTTTGTCGGTAATGAATCTGAAAGCTTAATTCCAATAAGTATTCTATTCTGTAAAGGCTCGTTATTCTTGATATTTAATATATTACTATAAACTTCATTGTTTTCAAGATTATAGGTCTCGTAATTTATTTTAAAATCATCATAAAATGTGTTCTTTGAAATGTTTAATTCTATGTTGTTCTCCTTGATGCTATTTGGTATTAAACAGTTAAGATTTTTGTTATTGTATTCCTTATTATTGATTTTGTTGTTTTCAATGATATCATTTTTAATTTTAAATTTTAATATACTTTTATTTCCGTGTATATCAGTACTGATAATTTTTACATCATGTGTTTTACCATCATTAAAAGATATGATACCATTGTTATAGTTTAAATATAAATTTAAAGGGTTGTTTTT
>CALTNV010000156.1 GCA_943845485.1 uncultured Flavobacteriales bacterium
AATGATTTACCTGAAGGTATTTCTTCTGTTATTAATGGAGATTATACTGTTGGTGAATACTTAACAACAGATAAAAGAGTTCCTTTAGTTTCTGCGACAGGTTCAACTCGTATGGGAAGAATTGTTTGAGCTACTGTTGCTGAAAGATTTGGAAAGTCTTTATTGGAATTAGGAGGTAATAATGCGATGATTATTACGCCAAATGCTGATTTAAAGATTGTTGTTCCTGGAGCTGTTTTTGGAGCTGTTGGTACGGCGGGTCAAAGATGTACTTCAACTAGACGATTAATCGTTCATGAAGATATGTATGATAAAGTTAAAGATGCTCTAGTGAATGCATATAAGCAATTAACGATTGGTAATCCGTTAGATGAGAAAAATCATATTGGTCCTTTAACAGATACAGATGCTGTTGCTATGTATACTGCAGCTTTACAAAAAGCAAAAGAAGAAGGTGGAAATATAATTGTTGAAGGTGGTGTTTTAGAAGGTGCTGGATATGAATCTGGTTGTTATGTGAAGCCTGCAATTGTTGAAGCTGATAATAGTTTTGAAATAGTTCAGCATGAAACTTTTGCTCCAATCTTATATTTAATAAAATATTCTGGAGATGTTTCAAATGCAATTGAAATTCAAAATGACGTACCTCAAGGATTGTCATCTGCTATTATGACTACTAATCTTAGAGAGGCTGAAGAGTTTTTATCTTATGCTGGTTCTGATTGTGGAATTGCAAATGTAAATATTGGTACTTCAGGTGCTGAAATTGGTGGTGCTTTCGGTGGTGAAAAAGAAACTGGTGGTGGACGTGAGTCTGGATCAGATGCTTGGAAAGTATATATGAGAAGACAAACAAATACAATTAACTATTCTACTGAGTTGCCTTTAGCTCAAGGGATTAAGTTTGATTTGTAAATCTTTATAAAATTAAAGTTTAAGCCGATGATAAAATTTTATCATCGGCTTTTTTTATTGTATTTTTACGATGTTTATAACATTAAAAATTATACAATGAAGTTTAAAATTATTTTATCATTATTAGTGCTAACTGTTGTTTTTACATCTTGTGATAATAATGAAAATACTAAAACATATTTTACAATAAGTTCTATAGAAGATCTTTCTAAACCTTTGGTAGTTGTTTCTTCATATGGGAACGATACCCTGGTGTTTAAAGATAGTATTGTTAATTATTCACTAGATAAATTTACTTCTGGTCAGTTTGTTAAATTGGTAAGTGGAAGAGTTGTTTACCCTTTGTATTTTAAATCAAATCTCCCTTTTTCTATCTCTATAAATGATAGTCAATCATTTAAGAGTAAGGACGTTACTTATTTAGGTAAAGGAGCTGAAGTTCAGTCCTATTTGCTTTCTGTTGATAAACAAACTGATGAGTTATTTTTGAAGTATGATTTCCAAAATATGTCAGAAAAAAACTTAGAACATATTTTAGACTCTATTTCTGTTGTTAAATTAGGTTTAGAAAATAATATTGAAATAAATGATGCGTTTTTGAAACATAACTTGTCAGCATCAGTATTTTATTTTAATGCATTAATTAAAACTTACTATTTATTCTGGAAAGCAGATGAGAAGAGTTTATATAGTCCTAAGGATAGTCTTTTTTTAAGTTTTAAAAAAGATGTCGTTTATAATGATGATCAATTGGTAGATAACTCAACTTATATAGATTATTTAATGATTGATTTAGAAAGTGATTTATATGGGAATGGAGAGTCACCAGCTACTTCATCTATTGAAATGTTAAAGTTGTTAGAAAAAAAGAAAGCATCTCCATTAATTTTAAATAAATTGTCTTTTAATATCACTGAAAGGCATATAAAAGCCAATAAAGCTAATTTTACAAAAGAAACCGTCGCTATATTTAAAAAATTAAATACTAATAGCCAAAATATTGCTAAAATAGAGGAAGATGTAAAAGCAATATCTAAATTTTTTCCAGGAGAAAAAGCACCAAGTTTTACTTTTGAAACAAAAGATAAAGAACTTGTGAGTTTGTCTGATTTTAAAGGAAAACTGGTTTACCTTGATTTTTGGGCAACTTGGTGTGGGCCTTGTAGAAAAGAGATTCCATTTTTGAAAGAACTAGAACATGATTACACTGATAAAGAAATTGTTTTTATTTCAATATCAATTGATAGGTTATCTGACTATGAAAAATGGAAGTTAATGTTAGTTGAAAATGAAATGTCAGGGATTCAAGTTTATGCAGGTAATGAAACGCCAGTTTTAGCTGAATATGACATTCAATTTATACCTCGTTTTGTACTCATAGATAAAGAAGGTAGGTTTATTAATAGTAGCGCTCCTAAACCTTCATCAATAGGTGAGATAAGAACTCTAATTAATGATTATTTATCTCAGTAAAAAGACAAGTCTTAATTATACTAAACTATTATGACAGAAAAGAAAAGACCTACTGTTTCAGAATTGAGGAAATTAGATAAGAAAAAATCCAAGTCTAAAACAAAATCAAAATTACATGTTTGGTTAAGTATATTCTTGTTTTTAGGAATGTTATCTCCGTTAGCAATGATTTATATTGGTGTTTATGGCGCTATAAATGAAGTTTCTTCGTTAGGTTTTTCAAAGTTACCTTCTATTAAAGAGCTTGAAAATCCTAAAAGTAATTTAGCAACTCTTATTATATCTTCTAATGGAGAAGAAATTGGTAAGTACTATAAACAAAACCGAACTACGGTTCAGTTTGAAGAGATTTCTCCTTATATGATTGATGCATTAGTTGCTACTGAAGACGAGCGTTATTTTGATCATTCGGGGGTAGATGTTTTTGCTCTTTTACGTGCCATTAAGGGACTTGGTAAATCGGGAGGAGCAAGTACACTATCTCAACAGTTATCAAAAATGCTTTTTTCTGAAAAACCGAAATCTAAAGTTGATAGAATTCGTCAGAAATTTCAAGAATGGGTGATTGCAGTTGAGTTAGAAAAAAGATTTACTAAGCAAGAAATTTTAGCAATGTATTTAAATAGGTTTGATTTTTTAAATCAGGCTGTAGGAGTTAAAAGTGCTTCAAAAATATATTTTAATAAGTTACCTAATGAGTTAAAAAAAGAAGAAGCTGCTTTTTTAGCTGGGATGTTTAAAAATCCTGTTGCATACAATCCATTAAGGTTTGAACAAAATGCGGTAGCAAGAAGAGAGGTTGTTTTAAAGCAATGGCTTAAAAATAGCGAGAAAGAAAATGAAGCTCTTTCAACTTTTATTTCATCTTATGAATATGATAGTTTAAGAAAAACCCCTTTGGGTATTAATTATCAAAGACAAAGTCATGACGAGGGAATTGCGCCATATTTTAGAGAAATTTTGCGTAAAAAGGTAGAGGAGATATTGAATAATAAAGATGCAAATGGCGATTATGAAATTGTAAATGCTGCTGGAGATAGATATAATGTTTATAAAGATGGATTAAGAATTTACACAACCATTGATAGTAGAATGCAACGTTATGCTGAAAAAGCTGTAGAAACGCATTTAGGAAAAACATTGCAAAGTAAATTTTTTGAGGTAAACAATAATTTAAAAAATTGGCCTTTTGATGATTCTGTTTCCCAGAATATGGTAAATTCTAAGCTTCAGATTGAAATAAATGAATTAGATTTATATAAAAAAATAACCGGTAAACTTTGTCCAGATTGTGGAAGAGGTGCTAACTCTATAGAGAAAAGAGATTCTATGTTTTACTGTACTTTTGAAGAAAGACCTTATTCTTGGAAGGTTTTATCTGATAAAGAAATTTCAGATACTTTAAGAGCAAAAGTTAAAACTAAAGTATTTACTTGGGAAAATAAATCTCATGAAAAAGACACTATGATGTCTCCTTTAGAGCATATAAAATACAGGAAAGCTATTTTACAAGCTGGCTTTATGGCAGTAGATCCTCACACAGGTTTTATAAAAGCATGGGTTGGAGGTCCTGATTTTAAATATTTTAAATATGACCATGTAAAATTATCAAAGCGTCAAGTTGGTTCTACCTTCAAACCTTTTGTTTACGCAACAGTATTTAGAGATAAAGAAGGTGTTATAACTCCTTGTACTGAAATAACTGATAAAATATATTGTTTAGATGTTTATAACGCAGATAATCAGCAGATCTCTTGGTGTCCTGAGAGTGGAAGTCATCCATATGATAATAAACCAATGTCTTTAAAATATGGATTAGCTAATTCATACAACCATATTACTGCTTGGGTAATGAGTCAAACAACTCCACAAGCTGTTCGTCAATTAGCAAATGATTTAGGAATTGACACTAGAAGAATGCAAGCAGTACCATCAATGGCTTTAGGTGTTTTTGATGTAAATGTTTTTGATATGGTTGGAGCTTACGCAGCTTTTGTAAACAAAGGTATGTTTATAGAGCCAACTTATATTACTAAAATTGAAGATGAATATGGAAATGTGATTTATGAAACGGAAGTTGAAATGAATGTAGCTTTAGATGAGAATACGGCTAACACCATGTTGGAGCTTATGAAAGGTGTTGTAAAAGGAGTAAGTTCTCCATATAGAGATAGAAAAGCAGGTACAGCAATGAGGTTACGAGGCGGAGCAACTAAAGATAGGCCTTATGCTGGGATTTATAATCCAGTAGCTGGAAAAACTGGAACAACTCAAAATAATGCCGATGGATGGTTTATGGGATTAACACCCGATTTAGTAGCTGGCACCTGGGTAGGGTCTGATGATATGGCTGTACGTTTTGCAGATACAAAATATGGTCAGGGAGCAAATATGGCTTTGCCTATTTGGGCCTATTTTATGAAAGCTGTTTATGCAGATCCATCATTAAATATAACTAAAGCCGATTTTACAATGCCTTCTGATTTTGATCCTTGTTATTCATCAAATATCATCATAGAAACGAGTGTAGAAGAAAATGAACCATCAATAGATGATTTACCTTAATAAAATAATATATAATGAACAAAGTAGTTAAAGATAAGTACGAAGCGATTAAAGGAATTGAAAGCGGAATGACTTTAATGGTTGGGGGATTTGGATTATGTGGAATTCCTGAAAATTCAATTCAAGCATTAACTGAAACTGATGCTAAAGAGTTAACTTGTATTTCTAATAATGCGGGGGTTGATGATTTTGGTTTAGGTTTGTTATTACAGAAGAAACAAATTAAAAAAATGGTTTCTTCTTATGTTGGTGAAAATGCCGAGTTTGAAAGACAAATGTTAAGTGGTGAATTAGAGGTTGATTTAATTCCTCAAGGTTCTTTGGCTGAAAGATGTAGAGCAGGTGGTGCTGGAATTCCAGCTTTTTTTACTCCGGCAGGTTTTGGAACTGAAGTGGCAGAAGGTAAAGAAGTGAGAGATTTTAATGGGAAGCCACATATTTTAGAAATGGCTTTAACAGCTGATTATGCGATTGTAAAAGCTTGGAAAGGAGACACGGAAGGGAATTTAGTTTTTAAAGCTACTGCTAGAAACTTTAATCCAATGATGGCTATGGCAGGTAAAATCACTATCGCTGAAGTTGAAGAACTAGTTCCTGCAGGAGAATTAGATCCAAATGAAATTCATACACCAGGTATTTTTGTTCAACGTATTTTTCAAGGAGATGTATTTGAAAAAAGAATTGAACAACGAACAGTAAGAACTAAAGCTTAATTGACAGAAAAATATTATGAAAGGTTTAGATAAAACAGGAATTGCAAAAAGAATAGCTCAAGAGTTAAGAGATGGATGGTATGTTAATTTAGGAATTGGTATTCCTACTTTAGTTGCCAATTATATTCCAAAAGATATTGAAGTTGAATTCCAGTCAGAGAATGGAATTTTAGGAATGGGACAATTTCCATTAGATGGAGAAGAGGATGCTGATTTAATTAATGCTGGTAAGCAAACAATTACTGCTAATAAAGGAGCTGTTTATTTTGATTCTGCAACAAGTTTTGCAATGATTAGAGGCCAGCATGTTCAATTAACAGTACTAGGAGCCATGGAGGTTTCTCAAAATGGAGATATTGCCAACTGGAAAATACCTGGTAAAATGGTGAAGGGTATGGGAGGAGCTATGGATTTAGTTGCTTCAGCTGAAAATATTATTGTTGCAATGATGCATACCAATAAAAAAGGAGAGTCAAAGATGTTAAAAACTTGCTCTTTACCTTTAACAGGAGTCGCTTGTGTGAAAAAAGTAGTTACTAACTTAGCGGTGCTTGAAATTAAAGATGGTGCTTTTCATTTGGTAGAGCGTGCTCCTGGAGTTTCTGTTGAGGAAATTATTGAAGCAACGGAAGGGGATTTAATAATAAAAGGAGAAGTTCCAGAAATGAAATTATAA
>CALTNV010000157.1 GCA_943845485.1 uncultured Flavobacteriales bacterium
AAAAACAAACCAAACTATAATAGTAAAAATTGATATTCCTATTAAATATGTCATCGCCAAGCCTTTTCCTCCATCGTAACTACCATACCATAATAAGGGTGTCATTATCACCATATTAATAGTCGCCATTTTAAAAGATAGTCTTTCCTTATCAATAGCAGCCCAAACAGTCCCAATAAAACTTATAACACCAAAAATATAAATATACCAAAGTTGCCATTCTAATATTAATATAGCTTCATAATACTCTTCAGAAAATAATAGTTGAAAAAAATACGGAATAACCAATGAGATAATAAAAACAAGCAAACCCCCTATTCCTATAAAACTTAGCAATGCCTTTGAGATGTTTTTATTAAACTTTTTTTGATTGTCACACCACAATTGAGAGATATTAGGAAAAAGAACAGATAAGAGCACATTTAAAGCTAGAAAAACAGGTGAAATAAACTTATTAGATAGAGAGAACAACCCAACTTGATCCATTGTGGAATTTATTTCCAAAAAATTATTAGCCAAATAGTTAGCAGGTAACGCAACCAATATAATTCCAAAAAATGGCAGAGATTGTTTTATTACTTTCTTAAATAACAAATATAAACCTTTGGTTAAAAATCTTAATTCAAATTTATAATATAGAACTACTACTAAAAAAAGTGTTTTAAAAAAATAAATTATTAGATACAGTAAAAAAAGATACTCAACATTTACTAAATAATTTTTTAAAATTAACACACAAATTAACCAAAATATAGAATGTCCAACATTAGCAATCGCCAATTGATTTACCTTTTCTAGACCAATAAATACGCGTTCGGCACAATTGAAAATACTTAATGCAATGCTATATGTAGCTAAAAGAAAAACTTGATTTAATGTTAAACTCCCAAAAGAATTATTATAGACTAAATACACAATAAACATGATGATATTTAATAACAAAGAGATTACAATACTAAGACTAAAATAAGCGTTTTGATTTTTCTTATTTCTTGCTATTTCGCGTATTGCAACATTTTTAATACCAAATTCAGCAATAGTGGCTATCAATATAGCTTGAATTACCATAAATGTATATAAGCCATATTCGACAGGTACTAATATCTTTGTTACATAAACAATGGCTACCATGTTAAACAGTTGCATTGCAATATTACTTAATAATAGAGATGAAAAATTCCTGAAGACTTTATGTTTATAAACTTCAACTATTTTCTCATTTAAAGCAGTCTTAGATATCATTTAAATAGGTTTACTGGATTTTTTTTGCTAGGTCCATCCCTGCTCCGATAGCAGCATCCATATTATAATATTCCCATTCAGCAAACCTGCCTAGAAGAAAGATATTTTCCTTTTCTAAAACATGTTTTACATCATTAATTAAAACTCTAGTTTTACTATCCTGCACCGGATATGTATATTTTGTATATTTATGAGTTATGTATTTTGGAGAATAAGGTATTAACTTTAAATTCTCTAAAATATCCTCTTTATTGATAAGATCAGTAAACTCTAGGGTAGCAGACTTTACTCCCTTTTTATTATTACTTTCTGCAAAATTACCTGTATTTATAATTCTGTGTGAGTTGTGTCTTTCATCAGGCAAATAAATCCAACTATAAGGATTTGTCTCAACTTCACATAAAACTGTTGTGGTCCCATGATATTCTAATGCTTCTATTTTTTCTTTAAATGAATCTAATATATCCAATTTTAAAATCTTATTTAAATATTTCACATTAGTAGCAAAAACAATTTTATCAAAAACAAATTCTCCATTTAAAATCCATTGTCCAGTTTCATTATTTCTTCCAATATTTTTAATCTCAGTGTTACAGTTTACATTCAGTCCTTCAGCTAAACGATTTACTATAAATTGCGATCCATTATTTTTAGGGTAAAAGAAAGTACTATGAACCATATTAGTTTCTTTCTCATTCTTAAAATTATTATAAATAATTTCTTCTAAAGTTGGCATAGGCAACTTTCCTTCCAACCAGCTCAATGGTACTTTCTTTAAGTCTTTTCTCCAAACTTTTTCATTATATGGCTTAAAATACTTTTCATATAAAGTTTGACCAAAACGATACTTCAAAAACTCCTCAAAATTAATAGGCTCCTTATAATCAGTAGCAGCCATGTACAAAAGATCTCTAATAACCTTTTTCATTGTTTCATCATCAAACTGATAAAGATGATTTTCAATTGGGTAACCAATTGGCTTATCGAAATAGGCAACTGCATTCCTGATACTTTTTGTAAATTCTTTTTCTTTATCAAAGAATTTCCAAAACCAATCTAGAACGTCTTGCCTTTTTGAATTAAAAACATGACCACCTACCATATGATATAAATTACCATCTACTACATCACATTTTATTAAGCCTCCCGGCTTTGAATCTTTTTCAAAAACATGTACTTCGTTTTTTTCCATTAATTGATGAGCCATTGATAGCCCTGAAATACCCCCCCCAATAATTGCTATTTTTTTCATACTATCTATATATTTTTTAAACTCTGTTATAAGTTTTTAAACAATTTATTCGTTGTTGATTACGTATTATTTAAATATGAACTCCTTTGACTGTTCAAATGCAATACTCTAAATTTCTATTTCAACTAAGTAATAATATTTTAATTTAAATGTGCTTTACTCCTTATACTACGCTATTAAATACTTCTGAACACTGTCTACAGCTCTCTTTTCTATGGAAAGGGAGCCATCTATTATATAGAACAACTTTATTCCCGTTCTTTTCTATTTTAAAACATTTTCATTTCTTCGAATGATTAGGCTCATTGGATTAACCATAATTTTAAGATGCAAACCTACTAAATTAGTATTACTATTATCATTATTGAACAATAAGCTTGACACTAACCACGCAGAATTGCTAAAAGTAAAAAAACATCCTATTATAATTACAAATTTGAAAAAATAAACCACATAATTGTTCTAAAATTGCACAATTTTCTATTTAATTTACGATTTTAGATTCCTCTTATTTAAAGCAACATTCTTTTATATAATTTGCTTCTTAACTACATTCACTTACTTCCTAAAAGCTATGGCGATTTATAACTCTAAAACGAGTATCCAATTAGTCTAGAAATTTACAACCAATAACTTTTTTAAATTACGTAGCTAACAACTCATCTCAATAAAATAATCTATATACGTTATAATAAAATTACAAACCTACTATTCGGTGATTTTTCATCAAATCACTAATTTAAAAACCTATCTGAATTCTCTTAATGGATTTCGGTTTTTAAGCGGAATAAACTTTCTTAAAACAACGAATATCTATTTCCTACAATACCGATTCGAAATATGAAATAGTTTTCCCAAGACCTTCTTCTAGCTCTATTTTAGGTTGCCACCCATTTAATTTTTCTTTTGCCAAAGAAATGTCTGGTTGACGTTGTTTGGGATCATCTTGTGGCAAAGGCATATGAATA
>CALTNV010000158.1 GCA_943845485.1 uncultured Flavobacteriales bacterium
GATTTGGAGAACAGTTAAATAATGTTGATTTATTAATTCATAAAGAAGATGCAGAAATGGCCAAACCTATTCTTTTGGCATTTGATAAAGATATTAATGGCTGATTTATTAACTTTATTAAAAAAACGATTATGGATAATATCCCAAATGATTTTCCGGATGAAAATGAAATAAAATTAGCTTTTAAAAACAAAATTAGTTTATCATGGGCTTTAATTCCTATTATTACGCTAGTAATTATGTTAGCCTATAATGTATTTATTTTTGGAGATGATTCTTTGAGTGGATCAAATCAATTTATTCTATTATTAGGAGCAACAGTAGCAGGTATAGTTGGTGTGAAAAATAAAATATCTGTAAAAGATATGATGGAAGAAGTTTCCAACAATATTAAATCTACTACGGGTGCACTTTTAATATTATTAATGGTGGGTGCTTTAGCTGGTACTTGGCTAATTAGTGGTATAATACCAACAATGATATATTATGGGTTACAAATATTAAATCCTACAATATTTTTAGCAGCAACAATTTTTATTTGTGCCATTATTTCAATTGCAACGGGTAGCTCCTGGACAACCTCAGCTACAGTAGGTATAGCATTAATTGGTATAGGAAACGCTATGGGTATTCCTCCAGGAATGACTGCCGGAGCTGTTTTATCTGGCGCTTATTTTGGGGATAAAATGTCTCCTATGTCAGACACCACAAACCTAGCTCCTGCAATGGCTGGTGGAGAATTATTTGACCATATTAAATACATGGCCATAACAACTGTACCAACGATAATTATAACAACAATTATATTTATTATTTTAGGTTTTACAATAAATACTCAAGGAGAAGCAGATGTTAGTAAAATGCTCATAGATATAAAAAAATCAGTAAATGTTAGTCCTTGGCTTTTTTTAGTTCCAATTACCGTTATTGTATTAATCATAAAAAAAACACCCCCTATTTTCGCACTTCTAATAGGAACTTTATTAGCCGGAATTTTCGCTGTATTTTTCCAACCAAATATTATAAATCATATTTCTGAAACAACTGAATTAACTTTCTCTTCGGCCTATAAAGGCTTAATGAAAGCAATTACAGTTGATGTAAACATTCCAACGGAGAGTGAATTTTTAACAGACTTGTTTAGCTCTAGTGGTATGGCAGGTATGTTAGGTACCATTTGGTTAATTATTTGTGCAATGGTTTTTGGTGGCGTAATGGAAGCTATTGGAGCTTTGGCAAAAATATCTAAAGCCTTACTAAATGCTTTTAGCTCTGTTTTTGGGTTATTTGCATCAACGGTTGGCTCATGTTTAATTATAAACACAACGGCATCAGACCAATACTTAGCTATTGTAATTCCTGGAAAAATGTACGCTAAAGCATATAAAGAAAAAGGGTTAGCTCCTGAAAACCTAAGTAGAACTTTAGAAGATTCTGGAACAGTAACTTCTGTACTAATCCCTTGGAATACTTGTGGAGCCTACCAATCAACAACTCTTGGTGTTGGGGTAGGAGAGTATTTTATTTATGCAATTTTCAACTACCTATCTCCTGTCATGACTTTGTTGTTTGCTGCTTTTAATATAAAAATCAAAAAGTTAATAACTCGAAACAAATAAGTTTATTTATTCTAAAAATAAAAAAAAAGCATAACTAAAGGCTATTAACTTTTAAAAGTAGTCTTTAGTTAAACCTCAGTATAATCATCGAACTTATCTGACTCATCATTTAACGCTTCCTCCCCCTTATTTCTCCTCTCAAAAAAACTAGAAAAAGCATTGATACTTTTTAAAACAGTATTCAACATAAAAAAGAAACCAATTAAACCTATTACCCAACCTATTAAAGGTGTTTTATAAATACTATGGATAAAATCGAACAATCTATAGAGAAAAGAATAATAAAAAATATCTGGATAAGTAATGCTTAAAAAGTATAATAATAATCCACTACCAATAAAAATCTGTTGTTGAAGCTTCGTATTTTCAGTATGCGGTATTTGCTCTTTGTTTAACCGATTAGTAAAGGTTAACTGCTGAGTTCTGAACCTTCCTAACAAATAAAAAAATAAAGTAATTCCACCAACAATTAATAAAAACAAATAAGAGAATTTGTCCTCTATAAATATTCTTAAAAACTTATAAGAATAAAGACTAATACAACTAATTACAAAATAAAAATCAAGTCCTCTATAAATATTCATAAAAAAACTAGAGTTAAATACTGATGGATTAGTAAACATCAGTAACATACTGATAAAAAATCGCAACAAACTAAATACAGTTACAATTACTCCTATATGAAAAATAAAATCCAACATTTTAATAATTTAAATAAAATCGGTAGCCTTTAGAGATGAGAATTTAGATTTTTTTGATATGAAAAACTGAAAAACAATATTTTTTTGATAAAACCCATTTAAATTAGGATTCTCATCCTGTTTTTTCAAAACTTTACGTTTATTAAAAAACTTAAAAATATGTTTGTAAAAATGAAAATGAGCTTTAATAATAGACCCTATATTCTTAACATTCCCTTCCGTTAAAAATTTAACCGCGGCAATTCCATCTAACATCATCCTCTTCAAAAGTTTCCCTAAAATAAAAGATGAGCGATCATTTTTCACTAATAAATATAAATTATTTCTAAAATTAAGATATAATTTAAAAGGACTATATATAGATAGTGTTCCTCCGCCAACATGAAGAACTTCAGCTTTAGGCTGATACATAATTTTATAACCTCTATTTTTTAACCTCCAACATAAATCAATTTCCTCCATATGAGCAAAAAAATCTTCATCAAAGCCTCCCATTTCATGAAATAAATTTGCTTTGATAAATAAACAAGCTCCTGTTGCCCAAAACACTTCTGAAACCTTATTATACTGCCCTAAATCTTCTTCGGCTATATTAAAAATTCTTCCTCTACAAAAAGGATAGCCATCATAATCAAGAAAACCACCTGCTGCACCTGCATGCTCAAAATAATTAACATTCTGATAAGCTAAAATCTTTGGTTGACAAGCTGCAATTTTCTCATCTGAATTTAACAATTTTAAAGTAGGTTCAATCCAATCTTCTGTAACCTCAACATCTGAATTTAAAAGCACATAATTTGTAGCTGATATATACTTTAATGCATCATTATACCCTTTTGCAAAACCACCATTTGATTTATTAATATGTATTTTAACTTCTGGAAAAGTTTCTTTTACAAAGGCAACAGAATTGTCTGTAGAGGCATTATCAGCCAACCATACTTCATACTTTGATGAAGTGTTTTTCAATACCGATGGTAAAAACTTTTCTAGAAACTTTACACCGTTCCAATTTAAAATTACGACTGCTAATTCTGTCAAATCAATGATTTTTTAACACAAAAATAAAAATATAATGGAATTGATAAACTATACATTGATTTAATACATACCTATTCTATCCCACATTTCTTTAACCCTATCGTTTTCTTTACCAAAAGTAGAATTCATGTTATCTTGACTTCCCCACAATTGATTTAATCGATCTGACTCAGATTGAGAAATGGTATTACCTGTTTTATCATCATTAGTAATATCTTGACTAGATCTTAAAGCCCCCATACTTTTATTTGTATTATCTCCTCTTGATTGTATTTCTGTTTCCCAATAAGGGTTTTGAATATACCCCGGAACATTTGAATGTAACATCACATAATCTTTTCCAACAAGAGTACGGTCATAAAATAAAAACTTACGATTAATATACACATCAAATCTTTTATAAAACCATATTTCATAAGGATAGGTATTATTATCATTATCTCTGGCAATGAATTCATCAGGCTTACCATATTTTAAAAACAATTTACCTCTATCACTTCTATAACCTGGAGTACCCCTAATCCCAAAACGCTTTTCAACCTCTACAACTTTATCATTATATTTTTCCCATTCATAACCAGCATTATTATAAAATCTTTGTTTCCAAAATTGAAATAAAAATCTAGCAAGATCATCATAATTATCCTTATCGTTCCAATGCGATTTAGTAATTAGCTCATCATTCATAACACGCTCTTCTGAAGGTTCAGCAATTGGCTCTAAAGAAGCTATTGCTTTAAATAAGGAATCATATGTAAAATCATAAGCAAAAGAGTTTTTTACTGATGTAAAATCAACCTCATTAAAATTATGGGTTGGCTTTGATAAATTTCTAAAAAAAGGAATCTTTTTTGATGCTACTACAGATTTAGATTGTTTTTCGTAAAGCTTGTAAGACAACAAGTAACTTCCAGAGTAAAGGATATTAATAGAAAGATCATCTATAATTATTTTAGGATTCTGATATTTAAGCTTCTGAATTTTAGAATACTGCTCTAACTCAACTTGAGACTGATTAGCATCTAATAAGTTGCGCTCTAAATAATACTGTTTATTGCTGTCTAAATTATAGACCTCAAAATAAGCATATAAATGATTCACATCACTTTTAAAATACTCATTTACATCAGGATAAACAGTAATTCCTTGTTTAGTAAAAACCGAATTATTAGCAGAAGTATCAACATAGGTAGAAAGTTCAATATCTGAAAAAAACACTTCTTTATTAAACGGAATCAAATCTAACGAAAGATTATACAACCTTGCTAAGTTATTAGAATTAACATCTAATAAAGAAACTTGAATTTTATCCGCACTATCTGGTACCAAAACCCTATAAACATCATTAAAATCATACAAAACACTATCAACAAACTCAGGTGAATTAGCCTTATATTTATTAGAAAAAAGTTCTTCTGCACCTTTAAAAAATTTCAAATCAACTAATAGTTCAACTTTGTTTTCATTTAACTTAAAATTAAGTCCTCCTTGCAAGTTAACAATAGGATATAATGCATATAGCTCAATATATGAATCATGATTAGGTGTAAAAAACTGTTTGTAATTAAAATAAGCATCTTGAGAACACAAATTAAAAACGGCTAAAAAAGAAAAAAAAATGGTTATGATTGATTTTTTCATGACAACTATTTAAATATTGAAACTAACACAAAGATAGAAATAAAAAAAGGTTAGCTAAAAAGCTAACCTTTAAAGAGCGGAGAGAGAGGGATTCGAACCCCCGGTGAGTTGCCCCACGCTGGTTTTCAAGACCAGTGCATTCGACCACTCTGCCATCTCTCCATTTCAACGACGGCACAAAGATAATATCTTTTTTTTAAATATTCATCAACAAAATGTAACAAATATTTAAAAAAACAGGTAACTTATTAATAACTAAGATTTTAAAAATAAAAATCAATAAAAAAAATAGTTTTATTTATAGTATTTTATAAAACTAAAACTTATCTTTGCTGTTAATTAATTTTAATATAGTTAGATAGTGGCATCTAACATGTTTAATAAGCTCTTACTCGTAGCCACAGAGTAAGATACAAATTTAAAAACTGCAATGTCAGATTTAAAAAAAGAGGCTATTCAGCCAGATGAAAATTTCGATTGGAACAAATTTGAACACGGAATTGACGCTTACACTCCAGAAGTAACATCGGAATTAGATGCACTTTACAGCAAAACTTTAACTTCTATTAAAGAAAAAGAAGTAATTGAAGGAACTGTTATCGCATTAAACAAAAAAGAAGTTGTAATTAATATTGGTTACAAATCTGAAGGTGTAATTCAAGCTTCTGAGTTCCGTTATAACCCAGATTTAGCAGTTGGAGATAAAGTTGATATTTTTGTTGAACAAATGGAGGACAAAAATGGTCAATTAATCATCTCTCACAAAATTGCTAGAGTTCACATGGCGTGGATTAAAGTAAATAATTCATTAGTAAACAGTGAAATTATTACTGGTTTTGTTAAATGCAGAACTAAAGGTGGTTTAATTGTTGATGTTTTCGGAATTGAAGCTTTCTTACCAGGTTCTCAAATTGATGTGAAGCCAATTAGAGATTACGATGTTTATGTTGGAAAAAACATGGAATTTAAAGTTGTGAAAATCAACCAAGAATTTAAAAACGTTGTTGTTTCTCATAAAGCTTTAATTGAAGCTGAATTAGAACAACAAAAACAAGAGATCATTGGTAAATTAGAAAAAGGTCAAGTATTAGAAGGTACTGTTAAAAATATCACTTCTTACGGTGTATTCATCGATTTAGGTGGTGTTGATGGTTTAATTCATATTACTGATTTATCTTGGGGTAGAGTTAATCACCCAGAGGAAATTGTTCAATTAGATCAAAAATTAAACGTTGTAATCTTAGACTTTGATAACGACAAGAAACGTATTGCATTAGGATTAAAACAATTAAGCTCTCACCCTTGGGATAATTTAGATGCTGAATTAAAAATTGGTGACAAAGTTAAAGGTAAAGTTGTTGTTTTAGCTGATTATGGTGCATTTGTTGAAATCGCTCCAGGTGTAGAAGGTTTAATTCACGTTTCTGAAATGAGCTGGTCTCAACACTTACGTTCTGCTCAAGATTTCTTAAAAGTTGGTGATGAGATTGATGCTCAAGTATTAACTTTAGATAGAGAAGAAAGAAAAATGTCATTAGGTATTAAGCAATTAATGAGCAACCCTTGGGAAGCTATTGATACTAAATACCCAGTTGCTTCAAAGCATAAAGCTAAAGTAAGAAACTTTACAAACTTTGGTGTTTTTGTTGAATTAGAAGAAGGTGTTGATGGATTAATCCACATCTCTGATTTATCATGGTCTAAAAAAGTAAAACATCCATCTGAATTCTGCGCTGTTGGTGACGAATTAGAAGTAGTTGTTTTAGAAGTAGATCAAGACAACAAACGTTTATCTTTAGGTCATAAGCAATTAGAAGAGAATCCATGGGATGTATTCGAATCAGTATTTACTGAAGGATCTGTACACCAAGGAACAATTATAGAATCTAATGAGAAGTCTGCTACAATCTCTTTACCTTATGGTGTTGAAGGATATGCTCCTGCTAAACACTTAAGAAAAGAAGATGGTTCTATGGCTAAATTAGACGAAACTGTTGATGTTAAAGTTTTAGATTTCAATAAAGAAGGTCGTAAAATTTTAGTTTCTCATACTAGATTATTTGAAGAAGGTAATGATGCTGAAATCAAAAAAGAAAGTAAAGCTAAACCAGCTAAGAAGAAAACTTCTAAACCAGCAAACAATAATGTAACAGGTTCTGAAAAGGCAACATTAGGTGATTTAGATATCTTATCTGATTTAAAAGACAAAATGGACGGTAAAAAATAATTTACCCCATTTATAAATCTTTAAAGCACCTCTTTTAGAGGTGCTTTTTTATATTAAAAAATCTTTGTATCTAGTTGTATTTTCTTTTGATATAGATTTCAAAAATTTCATAGACAAATCCTCTATCAATTCGTAATTATCAACCAGGGTTTTTGATGCTAATTGAAAATTATTTTCATATTTCATTCTTTTTTTCATCATCAAAAATATTTGGTTTAACCCTCTAGTAGTCCTATAATCTTCTATCCAATTTTGAGCAACCAAATAATCAAACATAATTTCTATGTTATCAGGCATATGTTTTTTATTTCTGCTTAAAATATCATAACAATTTGTAATAAAAATAGAGGAATGAACACCATGAAAGTGAGACCAATGTTTGATTAAAAAATGATCATAATACAGGTCAACAATCACAGAGGAGTATTTTTTATGAATTGGATATAATAACTTTAAAATATCTTTTGTTAAAGGATTAGTATCTGTATAATCATCTATAAACCTATGTTGAAGTATGCCATTTTTAATTCCATCAGGATACAAATTATATCTACTCCCTTTTACAGCATCAGCAATAAAATTACCTACCAACAAATCATCTGTATACCTTCCTAAATAAAAATGTCCTAAAAAATTCATTATTGTCCGTTTATCATAATTAATATTAAAATACAAAATATTAACAGAAGTATACCTAATTTTATAAATATGCTAAGTAATAGAAAAAATATTTTTTTTTGGAGTATCCAGTTGATTAGTTGGTTTTCATTATTAGCAATTATAGCAACTACTAATCACCTTTCCGGTATAAATATATTTAGCTATTTATACATCATAAATCTATTAATTTGGGTCATAATATCAATTAGCATAACAAGTCTTTTAAGGAAATATATTAATAAAAAAAGAGTATACGAGCGAATTTTAAAATCAAGAATATTTTTCATTATAGTTGCTAGCTTTATAAGTTCAATAACGAATAGCTTTATTACAGTGACAACAAATATTGTTTTTTTTAATGGTAGTGGAGATTTTATAGATTACTTTATTAGCATTAGTATCACAATGTTTTTTATTTATTTATTTTGGTTAATATTATATTTTAGTTTTAAACTTTTTGAAAACTTACAAGCACAGAAAATTATAGCTACAAAACTTCAATTAGAAAAAACAAACTTTGAACTTCAAGCATTAAAACAACAGTTAAATCCACACTTTTTATTCAATAGTTTAAATAGTATTAGAGCTTTAATAATAGAAGACTCTATCAAAGCTAGACATTCTATTACTCAGCTATCCAACCTATTAAGAACAACTTTAATAAATGGAAAAAAAAACTTAATTACCATTAATGAAGAAATTGAACTAGTTAGAAATTATTTAGAGCTTGAAAAAATAAGATATGATGATAAACTAACGTACAAAATAGAATATTTAAAATCATCATCACTAATTCCTCCATTTATAATACAACTGTTAGTAGAAAATGCTATTAAACATGGAATTAGTAAAAGTATAAATGGAGGTTTTATATATATATCAATTATTGAAGATGAAAATGAAATAACTATAAATGTAAAAAATAATGGTATATGGATAGCTGCTGATTCTGACACAAAAATTGGACTGAAAAATATAGAAAAAAGATTGGAATTAACTTTTTCTAAACAATCAAGCTATAAAGTAAGTAATGAAAATAATATCGTTACGACAATAATTAAAATCAATAAAAAATGATCAATGCAATAATAATAGATGATGAACGACTTGCTAGAGTTGAGCTAGACCATCTTCTCAAAAATCATCCAACAATAAAAGTTGTTGCGTTATGTGCTGATAAAGAAGAAACTATTGAAGCATTAAAAAAACATCAGGTTGACTTAATGTTTTTAGATATTAATATGCCTGAGAAAAATGGTTTTGAACTATTAGAAGAAATTGAAGAAACTCCTGATGTAATATTTGTTACTGCCTATGATGAGTTTGCTGTAAAAGCTTTTGAAGTGAATGCTTTAGACTACTTATTGAAACCAGTAGATCCAAATAGACTTGAGCAAACTATTGAAAAGTATACTATTATCAAAGAAAAATCAGATAGAATATATAAAGAAGGTAACCTAACACTAGAAAGCCAAATCTTCATCAAGGACGGTCAAAAATGTTGGTTTGTTGAACTTAAAAGTATTCGTTATTTTGAATCAGAAGGAAATTATATTAGAGTGTATTTTGAAAACCATAAACCTCTAATATTAAAATCTTTAAATAAGCTTGAGGAAAAGATAGATCATAAATACTTTTTTAGAGCTAACAGAAAACATATTATTAACTTAAAATGGATAGAAAAAGTAGAACCTTGGTTTAACGGAGGATTACAAGCAGTATTAAAAAGTGGAGAAAAAATTGAAATATCTAGAAGGCAATCAACAAAATTTAAAGACCAATTAAGCATATAGGTGATTTCACTTATTTTTCTTCTTTTTTTAGTTGCTTTATTTGATAAAATTTAAGACATTTAAATAAAATATAAGCTGATGATCAAATATCATATTGAAGAAACAGATTTAACACCTAGTGTTATTTTAAACTACAAAGATTCACAAATACAAATTGTTGGGAAATCCACAATGAGTAATCCTTGTGATTTTTATTCTTCTTTAATTGATAAA
>CALTNV010000159.1 GCA_943845485.1 uncultured Flavobacteriales bacterium
AAACCAATTATGTCCTATTTCATGAAAAACAGTTTCTTCATCAAAATTATCCACCACAGTTATCATAGGATACTCCATTCCAGCTCCGGCCTCAATACCAGCCTGAACAACAGATACTGATGAGTAGGGATAAATACCGTTATATTTTGAATAAAACCTAATTGCCTCTTCTGAAATTTTATGAGATGAATTTATAATGTTATCCTGCTGATTGTATTTTGTAAAATATAACCAAGAATTTATTGATTTACCTTGCAACAAAAAAGTGGTTTTTGATACTTTAAAGTTAGCATTGGTAAACCAAGCAAAATCGTGCACACTATCCTGAATATAGGTAATGGTTTTAGTAGTATTTGAATCTTTTGCATTAACGCTTCCGTTAGCCAAACCCTCTAACCATTGTTTTTCTTCTTTATTCTGCAACTCACCTGTAGCAGCAACTACGTAATTTGATGGCAATGTAATATTTACAGTAAACTCACCAAACTCACTGTAAAACTCGCCTAAATCTAAATAAGGCATTGGGTGCCAACCCTTTGCGTCATAAACAGCAGGTTTTGGGTACCATTGTGTAAGTTGAAACCCTCCTTGATGATTATATCCCATACGCGAAATACCATCATAAGGAATTTGAACTACAAAAGGGGTTGAAATATTTATTTTTTGGCCTGGTAATAATGGTGTATTGAAATAAATTTTCACAATATCAATATATTCCGAATCAAACACCCATTTTACATTTACTTCATTTATTTTAAAATCTAAACTATCAATGCAACCATATTGATAAGCTGGTGTATAATATTTTTTGGTTTGCCCTAGTTTTTTAAACTGCTTAAACAATGCCGTTTTATGGTTTTTATAGGCATTTGGCCAAACGTGCATATACATAAAATACAATGTATCTGGCGAATTGTTTACATATTGTAAAACCTCAAAAGCATTTAATTTCTTTTTATTAACATCTAAAGAAACATCAATTTTATAAGTAACATCTTGCTGAAAATATTCTTGCCCAAAAGAGCTTATAGCAAAAAGAGAGAATAGTAAAATATTAAAAATTTTCATTCTATTTGTATTAACTAAATATTTTTTGAAGGTAATTTAATTTTCTAGATTTAAAGGAAAACCTAACTTCCTCAATGGTTTTATCTATCATATTTACCAATAAAATTCCGTCGTAAGGATTTATTAAAGCATACTCCAACACCTGTCTTCTGGTTGAAGCATTAAACATACTTCCAACGCTTTCTCCTGTTTTAACTTCTACTAAATAACGTTTTCCTTTTTTCTTCACTAAATAATCAGGAGAAATATCAATGGTTATTTTTTCATTGTTTACCCAAAAAGTATGAGACAATTTAACTTGGGCATCTAATACTTTAAAATTATTTTTTTCAAGAAATTTAAAAGCTTGCTGTTCACCAAGTAAGCCTTTTTTAATACGCTTTTTAATTTTAAACGATTGGTAATAAACAAAAGCTTTAATGGTAATTATTATTAAAAAAATAACAACTACTAAAACAATAATTACTTGAAATAAGTTATTTTGAGGAAGGCTTTGTAAATCCATATGGACAATGTTTACAGCCACTTTTACAACAGTAACCTCTTTTTAAATGAAAATGCTCGGTATAAACAATGTAGCCTTCGTCAGTTAAATAATAATCCTTAGGATCCATTTTAGATCTTTTGGAAAACATACTAAAATCGTCATCAACACTCATAAGCCACAAATTGTAAAATTACTTTTGTTAAAGATAATATAAAAGTAAAATATTTATACTTCTATTAATATATTTGTAGTACTATATGAATATAATGAATAAGAACGAGAATAGCATTTTAATACAAAAAATTGAACATCCGATTTTAATTGAAAAGAAAATTGACTTATACATTAAACGTATAGACTTAATACACCCAGAAATTTCTGGAAACAAATGGTTTAAATTAAAATATAATCTTGAACAAGCTAAAATTAAAAAATTTGATACTATTTTAACTTTTGGCGGTGCTTACTCTAACCATATTGCGGCAACAGCTTTTGCTGGAAAAATAAACAACATTAAAACCATTGGATATATTAGAGGGGAAGAAACATTACCTTTAAACCCTACCCTTCAATTAGCAAAAGATAACGGAATGAAATTAATTTATATTTCGAGAGCCGAATATAGATTGATTGACGATTATTCATTTAAACAACATTTACACGAAATTCACGGAGCATTTTATTTAATTCCGGAAGGAGGAAATAATTTTTATGGCACCAATGGTTGTATGGAGATTTTAGATAAAAATGATCCTGATGTTGATGTAATTACGGCTGCTTGCGGAACAGGATCTACTTTAGCGGGGATGATTTTAAAATTAAAACCTCATCAAAAAGCAATAGGATTTCCGGCCCTTAAAGGTGGTACATTTTTATATGATTACATTCAGAAAAACCATCAATTATTTAGCTTTTCAGATGAGGAGTTAGCCGAATTAAGAAGTTTATACTCTTTAAACTCAGATTATCATTTTGGAGGATATGCCAAAGTAAAACCTGAGTTAATTACCTTTGTAAAAGATTTTAAAAAAAATCATCATATTGAGTTAGATTTGATTTATACTGGTAAAATGTTTTTTGGCATTTTTGATTTAATAAAAAACAATTATTTTAAACCAAATACTAGTATTATGGCTATACATACTGGTGGTACTCAAGGCAATAAAGGCATGATGATAAAACATAAATTTGAATTATGATAAAGCATATTATTTTCGTTTTAATTACTAGCATTTCATTTGCATCTGTAGCGAAAGACAGAAATGAAAAATACATTAATAAGTGGAAAGATGTTGCCATTAATGAAATGGTTGCTTTTAAAATACCTGCAAGCATTACTTTAGCGCAAGGAATTTTAGAAAGTGGTGCGGGCACAAGTTATTTAGCTACCAAAGCAAATAATCATTTTGGTGTAAAATGCCATAACTGGAAAGGCCCATCTGTTAAAAGAGATGATGATAAAAAAAATGAATGTTTTAGAAAATACAAATCGGCAAATACAAGTTTTGAAGATCACTCAAAATTTATTGCTGAAAGAGGCAGATACAGCTTTTTATTTGATTATAAAATAACTGATTATAAAGCCTGGGCAAAAGGGTTAAAAAAAGCAGGTTATGCCACTAATCCAAAATACCCTGGATTGCTTATTGATTTAATAGAACGCTATAATCTTGATCAATATGACGATGAAGGAGTAAGTATTATTAAAGGAAAAAAGAAAAAAACTAGGCTGAAAAAGGAAGAGCTACTTGTTTCTAACTCAAAAACTAAAGAGCAACAAAATATTTCTGAAGAAGTAGAAAATTTACCTGTTAAAACAGTAGAAGTTTATTTAGGAAGATATAAAGTTTTACAAAACCCTAATAAATCTCAATACATTGTAGCCACTTCAGATGACACTTATTATGCCATTGCTAAAAAGTTTAAACTTGATTTGTGGCAATTGTATATGTTTAATGATATTGATGAACACCATCTACTTAAAATAGATGACAAAGTATATGTAATGCCTAAAAAGGCAAGAGCTAGACGTGAGAGTCATATTGTGAAAAAAGGAGAAAACTTATGGCAGGTTGCCCAAATTTACGGTGTAAAAGAAAATAAATTAAGACGATTTAATAAACTAAAAAAAGGTGCTGTAATTAAACCAGGAATAGTATTAATACTTAGGTAATAATGAAAAAAATAATATACATTTTAGATGTTCATTCGGCTTGGTGTTATGGAAATAGCGAAACAATAGAAGAAATTCATGATGTTTTTTCAAAAGATGTTGAATTTGAATTATTAGTAGGAAGCGAAAAACCTTTTAACAACATACAAAAAGGAGGTGACGAGTTTCATTTATTTTCAACAACAAACTTACCAAGGGTAGAGAGCTACACCAAAATGTTCATATCTTCTGAATATTATAAGTTAACAAAAGATGAATCATATCTTTTTAGTAATTACGAACCTTCTATAGCTATATCAATTATTAAAAACATATCAAACACAAAAGTATTTACTTTTGTAAAAGAAATACAAAGAGCTTTATTTGCACAAGGTAAAAGATTGGATAAGTTAAACACGTATTTACCTATTTTAGATTTATTGAAAATTGACAAAAGTTCTTTTGAATCAAAATGGATCTCTTTAATTAGTGATGAAGCTATTGTAAAGCAAGAAGTTTTATCTGAACAATATTTGGCTGAAGACTACCCTACTTTAATTTTAAAAGATGAGGTTGAAAACATAACACTTGCTACTGGTTATTTTGAAAAATTTAAAATGTTAGATTACTTAGATATGGAATTGAGATAATTTCTATCTTTTTTGTATTAAAAAAAAGCCTACCATACTAGATTAGTTTTGCGGTTGATTTTTGTTTTAAAAGAGTTTACAAACATTTGTTATTATATAAATACAAATCTTTCCTCTGAATATATACCAGGACCTGGAAGATAGTAAACTATTCATCAAAATCAACCATTCAAAAATTAATAATTAATTTTTATATCAATTGTATCTTTTTGATTTAGTGAGGTTTTATGATTTGAAACTTTATAAAATTCTTTATTATTTCTATATTTTTTTAATATTAGTGAAATTAATAGATTTATTTTCTTCACAAAGCATTACACACCTACCTTCCATTAGATAATATTTAAAATATATCATTCAGTACAATTAATTCATAAAAATCAACATTATCAGTAAAAGTATAAGCATTTAATATATCATATGAAATATATTTATTTGGTATAAAATAAAACTCTACAGGAGGAGATGAACTTATAATTTCACCATCTAAATTTAATAAATCTTGAGTAGTTTTTTATAACTTAACCATCAACTAAAACATTTTTCATAAATGAAGTTTCGTATAACTTACATGCACTTATAAAAATAAAAGACTAATAAACTTGAATAATTTCATCATGTCTATCTTCTAGGGTATCTTCACAATATTGAATTTCTATTGTTTTACTGATAAACTTGCTTTAATTATCATTAAAAAAATAGTGATTTCCCAAACTACTTTGAAAAATACATTAGTTGCCTTTCTTGTTGAAGAATTTCTTGGTATTCTTTATTAGAAGGATCTTTCTTTACATTTTTTAAAGCTTCAAAATAGGCTGGATAACTTCGATACTTTAACTCTAAATAACTATCTACAGGAATAGTCCATAATATTAAAGCTAAAAATAAAAATCCTAACGTACGTTGTAAAGTACTTGAATATTCTTTTGAAGGATTTTTAGAGTGTTTTTTAAAAATAATTAGCGATAAAACGGCTAAACTTATCCAACCAAAAAGCAACATCATTTTCTCTCCTGGCCAAGACAATACATAAAACAATATTCCTATAACAGTAATAGCCAAAGCATAACCAGTTATTCTGTTTAAAACATCTTTTTTAGCCGAAGTAATCACTTCTATACTTAATACTTGTTTGATACTTTTATTAGAAAAAAAGACAACATTAAGTGTTAAATACATAATGGCTAAAGTGGATGCTGAAGCCGCAAAAACTAAATTAGACATTGACATTAAAAAAAAAGATAAAATACCAGAAATAATAAAAGTAAAAAGTATAATTTGTTCAAATTTTTTCATTTGTGAAAATTGTTAATGTATTATTAGGGGGTATTTAATATTCTCTTTTAACAAGCTAAATAGACTCTCATAACTTTTGGTTTTAATAACAACATTAAAATCTCCTGTTATTTTTAACAACAATTTATTAGTATAAAGCCATTTATTTTTAGGCATTATAACATCTATAATTTCATTAAATATAAATGACTCTTCTTTTTCTCCTTTAAAATAAGAATCAATAAAAATGATTCTTTTATTAGTTACATATAAAAAACCACCTTTTTTATTCAAGCTTACCAAAAATTTTTGAATGATAGATTCATCATCAGAAAGTTTAGGTACATATTCTTTTTGTTTAAAAAACTGCTCTTTTACTATAAAAATAATAAGAGTAAATATTAGTGAAAACAAAAAAGGATAATAAGATGGCGAAAAAGAAAAAAAACATTGTAAATGTAGTGTATTCTACAAATCCTGATTTTAGTTT
>CALTNV010000160.1 GCA_943845485.1 uncultured Flavobacteriales bacterium
TTCGAGGTGATGAAAATCGTGAGGGGTATGTGTCTAAAAAAGAAAATATACAGACGATATTTCCATTTAGAAAAAATATTTGGAGTGAAGATGTTATTAAAAAAATATTATCTAACTCAAATATAGAAGCTGTTACTTCGTATTATAAAGAACATGCTGATGCTGCTATTTTAGGCAATGCTTTGCAGTACGTGGTGCAATCTATTTCTCCGAAATTTACACAAACACAGAAGCTCAATGCTTTGCTAGATATCGATTTAAAATTATTTAATAAGGTTGTTTTCGAGTTTCTAAAGACAACAGATTATCCAATAGGTAAGTTAGATTATTTTCCTTTAATAGATAATGAAGATATTATTGGATTAAATGATGTTTTCCAAATACTAGAGGAATCTGGTGTTGGGGTTCCGGCATATTATAAACCTATTGAGTATAAAGTGGAAATAAATGGAGAAATTAAAACAGGTACTTATTCTAGAAGTAGATCTGGTTGTTTCTTCTGCTTTTATCAGCAAAAAATAGAGTGGGTATGGTTGTTAGAGCAGCACCCTAAATTGTATGCAAAGGCAATTACCTACGAGAAAGATGGTTATAGTTGGATGGAAGAAAGTTTGGAGGATTTAAAAAAAACCGAGCGTGTTGCCGCTATAAAGAAAGAACATTATATACGTATGAACAGGCAAAAGAAAAAATCTCGCACGGGTCAGTCTTGGCAGGACGATATTTTAGAAGCCGAAGGAGATGGTTGTGCGAGCTGTTTTATTTAATTTAAAATAAAGAGGAATCAATTGCTGTTTTCATATTTTGTAAAATACTGTTATAACGGCTTTTAAACAATCTTTTGATGTCATTTTCTTGGCTTAAATTTACATTAGACCAGTTTGAACCTATAAAATGATAACTAAACTGCGTATTGTATTTGTCTAAATCACTATGGTATGCGTTTACAGATTTTGCGCCTATTGTATTGTTCGCACCGCTTGAAATAATAGTTTTATTCATTGTAGCATTTAAATAGTGGTTGGTATCCTTTCTTATTTTTTTAGTGCTTTCACCAATTTTAGTTGCAGTGTAAAGGGGTATTATATGATGAATATCAATTACAGTATCAACTTCTATATTTGTTTGACTTTCAGGCATATCCCAGTCTAGAAATTTGGGTCTACAACTTCTAATGTAGTTAAAAATGTTATTTTCAATACTTTGGTTGCATTTTTGAGATGTAAGCATTTGTTCAGTTGCAAACTCCTCTATATTAAGAAGTTTATTATTTACCTCTAGCTTTAACATTTCTTTAATAGCAGTATTATTTTTGAAAATAAATTTATAAAGCCAAACAGAATTTTCTATAGCATTTTGATTCTGGTGAGAGTCAAATCTTCCTGTAAATAAGGATAACCAAAATAAATTTAAAACTTTTTTAATTTCTATAAGATCATCATTTCCCTCTTTATATGTGAAATATGTGAATATTTGAATCATTGAAAGATTATTGGTGATATTTTTCAAATAGCCATGGCCTGCAAAAACTTGAAGAAGTGCTGCACTTTTCTTGATAATTTCAACAGCATTTCTATAGCTGTTGGTTATAAAGGTTTCACCTAATTTATCTAGCGAGTATGACGATTTTAAAATTTGAGCACTGAATTGCTCATCATCTGGGTATTTGCCACTTTCTTTCCAATGGATTAAGTTTAGCACCTGTGATAGGTATTCTGCATATTTTTTTTCGATAGATGGTTGCTCACTCTTATCCCCTAATAATCCAAATGCACCAATTAACTTGAAGTCATTATTTGTAGAATTATTTTTATTAAACCATACAAATGGCTCGTTAGTGCATTTGATTACCTCTGCGCGTAAATCAAAACTTGGTACTTTGGCACAAAGCAAGTCGAATGAATTTAAGTTTGTACCACCTCTATTGATATACTCAAAGGTTTTAACTGCTTTATTTCTATCTTCCATCATTATTGGAAGTATTTCATAGTTGTTAATTTGTGAGTTAAAAAAAATACAAACACTGTCAATCCAATCATCTTTCAATTCTACATGATCTATATGGCTGTCAATTTCAAGAATTGTATCGTGATCACTCTTGTAAAATAAATCTATAACTTCCTCTATTGTTTTTTCATTATCGTGTTTAAAATCCGTTTTAGTTAAGATTTCAACAAGAATACCTTTATTACTCTCATGTAATTTTATTTCGTTTAATCTATCATCAAAAAAAGTTCTTAAAAGATGTCTTAATTTATTATGACCTCTTAACATAAATAAAGGAATCATTGGTTTCTGTGAATCCTTTTTACAGGTTTTGATAATGTTATCGATCATCAGATTGTTTGAATTAACATCCGATCTTTTAATAGCTTTAAATTCTAGAAAACTATCTATGTCTTCAGGTAGTAATTCTTTAGTCTCTTGTTCCTGCCAAATAAGATTTTTGAAACCTAATAAATAATTACCCTCATCAATTAGATTTAAATACCATATTTTATTCAGTTTATTGTCAATTTTGGTGAAGAGATCTATGTTTTTTTCAGTAGTACCTTCTTCAAACACAAAATTAAAAGCATAAAATGATGTGGTATATCTTTGCTGTCCATCTAAAAGGTAATAAGCTTCATTGTTTGGTAAATTGTCAACTATCTCTGACCTCATACCAATACGTATACATTTAAAGTTGTCCTCTCTCTGACGTTTTAATAAAAGTGAGCTTGAAGAGGGTAAATTTGTTAAAATACTTAGTATGAGATTTTTTTGTTGTGTTTTATTCCAAACATACTCTCTTTGAAAGTGTGGTAATAAAACTATATTTTTATTTATGGATTCAATTATTTTTTCAAGATTTTTTAGCTGCATTTTATGTGCTATTGCATTAATAATGTTTGATAAATATACGTTTTATTCGTGATAATAGATCACTTCACTTTTTTTACCTGGAATATCCCAGGAGTAGTTCTCGTCAAAATAGCAAATCCATATATAAAGTATCTTTACATAACTGTTCAATTCAAAACTTCGCGGGGTTGGTACAGTAGTCGTGTTATTAGAAAACCATCGTCTTACAGCTCC
>CALTNV010000161.1 GCA_943845485.1 uncultured Flavobacteriales bacterium
CGCTAGTTCTATTTCTAATATTCCCTTTTATATAGACAACGTACAAATAAGAAATTTTTTTGCATGTTCAATATTTCTTTATTCATTAAGGTTTTTAAATAAAAATAACAGGTATAATTTAACTTTTTTAATTTTTACATTAATTGCTTCAAGTATACACCAAACTTTTATTTTTTTCATTCCTTTTATTTTTTTCTACAAATTGAACATAAAAAAAATATTCCATGTTACTACCTCCTTGATTATACTTTTTATTATAATAATACAATCAAATTATTTGTTGTATTTAGCTGAGACTTATTTAAACAAATTATTATTTGCTAAAATTTCGATTTACCTTTATAATGCTAAATTTGGCTTCCTGGCTTTATGGTTTTTACAAATTGGTTTTGTGTACATAACATATAAAACACAAAAAATCTATAGAATTAAAAAAAATGGAGTTGATAAAAGGAATTATGATTCATTTTTAGATAGTGTAGTTAAATTAAATTTCTATTCTCTAATTTTGGTAATTCCTCTTGTGATGTTAGATGGAACTTATTTTCGTATTTTTAGAAACTTGTTACTGTGTAATTTTATTGTAAATTCCTACTTGTTTGTAGTTTTATCAAAAAAAAGATATTTATATTTTTTGGCTATACTAATTTTAAATTTTCTTATTTTAAACCTATCTATAAATACACCTCTAAACATAGAAACTGTAGTGAAACCATTTTTAAATAATAATTTATACTTAAACTAAAATAATGACGATATTAAATGTAGCTTATTCTTGTAATGAGGTATATATAGAACATACTGGAATTTCAATTTTATCTTTGTTAGAAAATAATAAAGAAGAATTTGACCTTATAAATATTTATTTTATTGGTAAAAATGTTACTACTAGTTCTATAAATAAGTTGAAAGATATAGCACTTGTTTATAATGCAAAATTAATCTATCTAGATTTTGATGTTTTGTGTAGTGAGCTTAATATTAATGCTTTAGGTAGACATATTGAAACTGTATACTCAAAATTGTTTTTTTGTGATATATTAAATATTGATAAAATATTATATGTTGATAGCGATACGATTATAAATGCATCTTTAAGTGATTTTTGGAATGTAGAACTTGATAATTATGTTGTGGCAGGCGTTTCCACGCCTACAATTGGAAGTAAAAAACAATTATGTTTATCTGAATCAGATACATTCATTAATGATGGAGTTGTATTAATGAATTTAAAAAAGCTTCGAGAAGAAAATTATAAAGGTAAATTTCTGGAATGTATTGCTTCTTATGGTGGTGATCCTCCTGTTTTAAGTGAAGGTGTAATTAATAAGGTCTGTCAAGGAAAGATAAAAATAGTTAATCCAGAATTTAATTTAATGAGTGGATTGATCACATATAAGCATAGTAAATTTAATGGAGTTAGGAATTTTTATTCAAAACAAGAATTGCAAAATGCTATTAAGAACCCTGTAATCATTCATTATTTGGCAGGTTTTTACAATAGGCCATGGAATAAGGATTGTAAACATCCTATGAAAGATAAATTCCTTTATTATAAATCCAAAACAATATGGAAAGATGTAGAATTAAAAAGTAGTAATTTGCCGAAAAGAATAAAGTTGATAGGTTGGTTGTATAAGTATTTGCCTGCTGACCTTGTTGAATCAATAAGAAATATAAAAAATTATGCTAAAAAATAAAGTTTTATTAATTACAGGAGGTACCGGATCATTTGGTAATGCCGTTTTGAATAGATTTATGGACACAGATCACTTTAAAGAAATACGAATCTTTTCACGTGATGAAAAAAAACAAGATGAACTAAGGCATAGAATTCAAAATCCAAAAGTTAAATTTTATATCGGAGATGTCAGAAATATACGTTCTGTCGAAAATGCTATAAGAGGTGTTGATTATATTTTTCATGCAGCAGCACTGAAACAGGTCCCCTCTTGTGAATTTTTTCCAATTGAAGCTGTAAACACTAATGTTTTAGGAACTGAAAATGTCTTAGAAGCAGCAATAAGGTATAATGTTAAGAATGTGGTTGTTTTAAGTACAGACAAGGCAGTATACCCAATTAATGCAATGGGAATATCAAAAGCGATGATGGAAAAGGTCTTAATAGCAAAATCTAGAAATTCTAATGATACTGTAATTTGTGGCACTCGTTATGGAAATGTAATGGCGTCAAGAGGTTCCGTAATTCCGCTTTTCGTAGAGTTAATTAAATCTAAAAAAAATCTTACACTAACAGATCCGAATATGACGCGATTCATGATGACTCTAGAAGATGCTGTTGATTTAGTTTTATTTGCATTTGAAAACGCTAATCCAGGAGATATTTTTGTTCAAAAAGCCCCAGCTGCGACCATAGAAACCCTATCTACTGCACTTATAGAAATGTATAATAGTAGTGTAACTAAAAAAATTATAGGAACTAGACATGGAGAAAAACTTTATGAATCGCTTCTAACTAAAGAAGAGAAAGTAAAAGCACAGGATATGGGGAATTATTTTAGGGTTCCAGCAGATAATAGAGATTTGAATTATGCTAACTATTTTTCAGAAGGAGAAATAGATATGAGTTTAGTGGAAGATTATCATTCTCATAATACAGAAAGATTAGATGTAGAAGGTATGAAAAAACTACTTTTAAAACTTGATTTTATAAAGGATGAAGTTGGAAACTATTAATGAACCCCATATAATCGAAGGGGATAACCATATTGATACAAGAGGGCGCATCAATTTTGTGAATGATTTTGATATGTCTAATATAAAAAGACTTTATTATACAGAACATTTTTCTACTGATGTTGTTAGAGCTTGGCAAGCTCATATTGTAGAGAAAAGATGGTTTTTATGCACGGAAGGTGAATTCATAATAAAGTTAGTTAAAATTGATAATTTTAAAAGCCCTTCAGAAGAGCTTAAAGTCTACGAGTTTATACTAAAGGCTGACGATCCTCAAGTATTATTTATTCCAGAAGGATTCGCAAATGGTTTTCAAGCAAAAAATGAAAATTCTAAACTGATGATTTTTTCTGATTATGCATTTGGAGTAAATCCTGATGATCAAGTAAGGTTCGATCAAAATAAATGGACAACATGGAGTTAAAAGTTGGAATCACAGGCCAATCAGGATTTATGGGTAGGCACTTATATAATTACCTATCCTTAAAAGATGATTTAAATCTAGTCAATTTTGATCGTTCTTTTTTTGAAAACAAGGATAAACTTGAAGAATTTGTAAAATCATGTGATATAATTGTACATATTGCAGCAATGAATAGACATGAGAGTCAAGAATTTATTTATGAAACAAATGTAGGTTTAGTTAATAAATTAATTTCTTCATGCGAAAATACTGGCTCTACTCCAAAAATTGTTTTTTCTTCTTCAACACAAGAAGATAGAGATAATTTATATGGAAAATCCAAAAGAGATGGTAGAAATTTACTTGAAAAATGGGCAGCAAAGAATGACGCTTCAGTTACTTCTTTAATAATCCCTAATGTGTTTGGACCTTTTGGAAAACCATTTTATAATTCATTTATAGCTACATTTTGTCACCAAATTGTGAATGGAGAGGAACCTAAAGTCATTAATGATAGTACGGTTAATCTTATTTATATTAATGAATTGTGTGAATCATTCTATCAAGAAATAAAAAGAAATAATAAGGGTATCAGTTCTAAATTAGTTGATCATACATCAAGTAACAAGGTTTCAGAAATTTTAAGTTTACTATACAAATATAAAGAAGCTTATATGGATAACGGTGAAGTTCCGAATGTCCCTATGAAATCATTTGAATTGAACTTGTTTAATACATTTACAAGTTTTATTCCTAAATCCTATTTTCCAAGAAATTTTACGAAGCATACTGATAATAGAGGAGCGTTTGTTGAAATTATGAGAGCAGGTGTTTCTGGACAATCTTCATATTCAACAACGGTTCCTGGTATAACAAGAGGAAATCATTACCATACTAGAAAAGTGGAACGTTTTGCCATTATTAAAGGAAAGGCTTCAATTAAGTTGAGAAAAGTTGATAGTGAAGAAGTTATAGAATACTTTTTAGACGGAGAAGAGCCATCTTATGTAGATATGCCAATTTGGTATACCCATAATATAACGAATATCGGAGAAGAAGAATTAGTTACACTGTTTTGGATAAATGAACCATACAATCCAGATGATGCAGATACTTATTTTGTAGAAGTTTAAAATATAAAAATGAAGAAATTAAAAGTAGTTACAGTAGTTGGAACTAGACCTGAAATTATCAGGTTGTCTTGTACGCTTATAGCTTTAGATAAGAGCGAAGCAATTGAACATATTTTGGTTCATACAGGTCAAAATTATGATTATGAATTAAATGAAATATTTTTTGAAGATTTAGGTTTAAGAAAACCGGATTATTTTTTGGAAGCTGCAGGAAAAAATGCCACTGAAACGGTTGGGAATATTCTTATAAAAATAGACCCTATTTTAGAAAAAGAAAATCCTGATGCATTTTTAGTATTAGGAGACACAAATTCTTGTTTATGCGCTATTCCTGCAAAAAAGAGAAAAATTCCTGTATTTCATATGGAGGCAGGTAATCGTTGTTTCGACCAAAGAGTACCAGAAGAAACGAATAGAAAAATTGTAGATCACGTTGCGGATATAAATTTAACATATAGTTCAATAGCTAGAGAGTATTTATTGAGAGAGGGATTATCTCCAGATAGAGTAATTAAAACTGGAAGCCCTATGTATGAAGTATTACATAAATTCAAATCTAAAATAGAAAACTCTGGGGTACTAGAAAAATTAAATTTAGAGAAGAATAAGTTTTTTGTTGTTTCATCTCACAGAGAGGAAAATATTAGTAATCCAAAAAACTTTAATGGATTAATAGAATCTTTAAATTTAATCGCTGAAAAATATGACTATCCTGTAATTGTTTCTACACATCCGCGTACCAGAAACATGTTGAATAGTACCGGAATAGATACTCATAAGAATATTCAATTCTTGAAACCTTTAGGATTTAGTGATTATAATGCATTACAAATGCATTCTTTCGCTGTACTTTCTGACTCAGGAACAATTTCCGAGGAATCATCAATTTTGAATTTCCCAGCTTTAAATATTAGGGAAGCGCATGAAAGACCTGAAGCAATGGAGGAGGCATCTGTAATGATGGTTGGATTGAATCCAGAACGAGTTTTACAAGGATTAACAGCATTAGAAGTTCAAAAAAGAAATCCAGAAAGAAACTTTAGAGAAGTTTATGATTATTTAATGCCTAATGTAAGTGAGAAAATGGTTAGAATTATTTTGTCATACACAGATTATATTAATCGAGTTGTTTGGAATAAAAATTAGAATATGAAAATAGCTATTCATCAGAATAAAAACATTTATGATCACCCTGCCACTTGGGATACTGAATGGATTAAGTATTGTGACAATAACAGCATTAAATATGAAGTTATAGATTGTTTTAGATCAGATATTATTGATAAATTAAAAGAATTCGATTGCCTAGTTTGGCATTATCAGAATTATGTTTTACAAGAAATGATGTTCGCAAGATCTATTTTAAGTATAGCGCAAAATATTGGTTTAAAGGTTTTTCCTGATTTTAATACCTCTTGGCATTATGATGATAAAATTTCAGAGACCTTATTATTAAAGAGTTGTA
This sequence comes from uncultured Flavobacteriales bacterium, assembly GCA_943845485.1. The sequence continues at coordinate 5,699 of CALTNV010000161.1, forward strand.
ATAGTCCAGTTCCAGATTTTTGGTTTTTTTCTGAAAAAGAAAAAGCATTAGAATGGCTAGAAAAAGATGCTTCTTTTCCATTTATAGCAAAATTAAAATGTGGTGCAGGATCACATAATGTTAAAATGATTAAAAGTAAAGGGCAAGCCATAAAATACATAAATAGGATGTTTGGTAAAGGCTACAAATCTTCTCCTAATGTTTTATTCAAAGCTTCATCTAATTTTAAATCAGCAAAAGGTATAGATGCAAAATTAAAAAGGATAAAAAAAATACCAAAATTCCTTATCACCTTGGCGCGGTCAAGAAGATTCGGAAGAGAGAAGGATTATGTCTATTTTCAAGATTTTATTCCTAATGAAGGGTTTGATTTGAAAATTGTAATTATAAAGGATAAAGCATTTTTCTTTGGTAGACCTATTAGAAGAGGAGATTTTAGAGCATCGGGAGGTGGTGCAGCTTTTTATGATAAAGAGTTAGTACCAAAAAATGTTGTAATGTCGGCATTCGAAACTTCTGATAAATTAAATTTTCAATGTATGGGATATGATTATGTTGTCAATAAAGATAATAATCAAGGTAAAATTATTGAAATGAGTTATGGGTTTTCTTATGAATATCTAGAAAATGGATTTGGTTATTGGGATCGAAACTTTGTTTGGCATGAAGAAAAGATACATGTGGCTTCAGAAATAATTGGTAATTTGTTAAAAATTGCAGAATGAAAATTGCATTTTTAGGCGATATAGCTTTCATAGGAAAATATGATTTAATTGAGAATCCAAGCGCTAAAGATAATTTAAAAGAAATAGTAGATTACCTAAAGCAATATGACTATGTAGTAGGTAATTTAGAGACACCGTTAACGGATAAAAAAAAGTCATTACTATGCAAGTCAATGCATTTAAGATCTAATTCTGTAAATGTTGAATTACTTAAATATCTTAACATAAATGCTGTATCATTAGCGAATAATCATACCTATGATTTTGGGCGAAAAGGCCTAGATGATACAATCAAAATTCTAGAAGAAAATAACATTGAGTACTTTGGTGTTGATGGTAAAGATATTCTAAAAGAAGGGGTAAGAATTCATGGTTATTGTTGTTACTCAACGAATGCTGTTGGATATTCAAAGAAGAATTTTAAGTCTGGAATTAATACTTTATTTTATGATGCTGTTGTCAATGAAGTAAAAAAAGATAAAGAGAACGGTTTATTAAGTATACTTGCCTTACATTGGGGCGATGAACATACGAATTATCCTAGATATGATCATATAAAATTTATAAAAGAGTTAAAAACAGAAAATAATATTATTGTAAGTGGCCATCATCCACATGTTATTCAAGGTATTGATAGTTCAAATGATTCATTAATAGCGTATAGCCAAGGTAATTTTTGCTTTGATGATTGTAAGGCTATATCAGGTACAGGAATGGAATTAAAACAAAATGATGAAAACAGAGAATCGTTTGTGTTGGAAGTTGTAGTTGAAGGAAATAAAATAATGAATTATAAAGCAATTGGTATTAGAGAAATTGAAGAAAAGATTAAACTTTCATCAATCGAAGAAAAGTTAAATTTAATATCTGAAGAATTAAAAGAAATAACTGATCCAGATCTGTACCAAAGTAAAAGAGTTGCACAATATTCAAATAAAGAATTTAGAATTAAAAAGTTTGGAGAAAAAAATTTCAAATGGTATTTAAAAAGAATTAATTATTTCGCTATAGGAGCCTTTTTAACAGCTAAGGTAAACACAAAAAAATATTCAAAATATTTTTTACGTCAATAGATTATGAAGAAAAAAATATTCTACATTGGAAATTTCTCATTTCCCTATGGTAATGCTTCTGGAGCAAGAGTGTTAGGAAATGGTTTCTTATTTAAAGAAATAGGATATGAAGTATCTTATATAGGTGTAGATAATAATGTTAATTCCTATTCAAGCTTAGAAGATACGTTAAAAGTATATAAAGATTTTAATTATTATAATTTACCCTACCCACTAGGAATGAATGGTTGGTTATTATATAAAAAAAGATTTTATGAGGTTAGGGAATTATTGGAAAAGCATTCTCCAGATGTTGTAATTTTATACGGAAGTCCAACTTTATCAATTTTTGGTAAACTAATATTGAATTGGTCTAGAAAAAATAAAATTATTTGTTTAACTGATTGTGTGGATTGGTTGAATTCTGGGACAGGTTCATTTCTTCATAGAATAGTTAAGTTTTTAGATAATAGTTATCAAAAACAAATTCTTAATAAGCAAACTGATGGTGTAATAACTATTAGTTCTTACCTGTCTAATTACTATAAGAACAAAAAACAAAAAACGGTTATCATTCCACCATTGATAGATCCTGGAAAGTATAAAGATTTAGATTATCAAAGAGATGAAAGTAGAAAGATAAAACTTATTTATATAGGTCAGCCGTTTGCTACTGATGGTAGAAAAGTTCAGGAAAAGTCATTTAAAGACAGGTTAGATAAAGTAATTAACATTTTATTTTCATTACAAGATTTTGATTTTGTTTTCCATATTTATGGAATTACTAAAAATGAATATCTAAGAATTATTTCCGCGCAAGAAGAAAAAATTGAAAAATTAGGAAGTAGGATTTTTTTTCATGGAAAAATTAAAAATGAAAATGCCATAGAGAAAATAGCAGAATCTCATTTTACTATTCTTTTTAGAGATAAAAATAGAATGACCTCATCTGGTTTTCCTACGAAGTTTGTTGAAACACTCTCTTGTGGGACACCAATTATAACGACAAATACTAGTGATTTAGAAGACTACATAAAAGAAGGAGAAAATGGTTTCTTTATAGATTTAGTAGATGAGGAGAGGGCTTTAAAAAAGATGAAGTTTATATTTAGTTTGGACGTAGATGAAATCTATAAGATGAAAAAAACATCAAAAATGTCAGAGACATTTGATTACAAAAATTTTATTGGAAGATTAAAACCTTTTATGGAGAGTTTTAAAATTTAAAAGTTGATAAAAGAATGAATGGATATTTCATGATTTCTCTAGATCTCGAAAAATATTGGGGTGTAAGAGATCATATTACAATTAAAGAATACAGAGAAAACCTAGAAATGGTTGATAAAGCTTGTGATAGAATTCATAAATTATTTCAAAAATATAAAATAGAGGCTACGTGGGCTACCGTTGGTTTTCTGATGTTTGAGAATAAAAAGGAACTATTAAATTACATTCCAAATACTTTGCCGGAGTATAATGAAATTTCTTTAAACCCTTATGAAAATTTAAGAAAAGAAAATTTAGATCCAAAATATCATTTTTCACCAGCCTTTATTAATGAAATTTTAATGGATTCTAGTCAGGAGTTCGCATCGCATACATTTTCACATTACTATTGTAATGAGCCAGGTCAAAATCTTGAAAGTTTTGAAGACGATTTAAAGATGTTCAATGAGTCTACTAAAAATAAATTAGATAAAATTAATTTACCTAAGAGTATTGTATTTCCAAGAAATCAAATAAATAAAAAATATTTGGTCTTATTAAATAAGTATGGTATTAAAACCTATAGAGGTAACGAACGAACTTGGTTGTATAAAAAAAAGATGAATATCACGTTTAAAAGGGCAATCAGATTACTTGACAGTTACTTAAACTTAACTGGTCCGAACACTTATAAGAAGGAAGAAGTAAGTATAAAAAACAACTTAATGAATATTCCTTCAAGTAGGTTTTTAAGACCCTATTCTAAGTTAATGTCAGTATTAGATTTTGCGAAATTTGGAAGGATAAAGAAACAAATGACTTACGCTGCTAAAAATAATGAGCTCTTTCACCTATGGTGGCATCCACATAATTTTGGAAAAGATTTAGAAGCTAATCTCAAATTTTTGGAAAAAATATTACAACATTACAGTTTTTTAAATCATAAGTTTAATTATCATTCCTTGAATATGAAGAATTATTATGAGAAATATGGAAGAGAAAAGTAATAAAGTATCAGTGATACTTCTTGCAGGCAGAGGATATTCGACGAATATTTTATATAATTATTTCAAAGACAAAATAAATTTCACTTCTATTATTATAGAGGAAAAACCAAGTAAAAAGAAACTTTTAAAAAACAGAATAAAAAAAATTGGGTTTACTAAGGTATTTGGACAGTTAGTTTTTAGTCTTTTCGTGGTTAAAATTTTGAAAAAGATATATTCCAGAAGAATTAAAAATATTTTACGGGTTAATTCATTAGATAATAAAGAGATACCAGCAGATAAAATTAACTATGTAAAAACAGTAAATTCTGAAATAGTAAGAAATATAATAAGAGAAACTGATGCTGATTTTGTTTTAGTAAACGGAACAAGAATAATAGGGAAAAAAACTCTGGAAAGTAAGGATGTTAATTTTATTAACACGCATGCCGGGATTACTCCAAAATATAGAGGAGTACATGGATGTTATTGGGCTTTAGTTAAAGACGATTTGAAACATTGTGGTGTTACGGTGCATTATGTAGATACAGGGGTTGACACAGGAAATGTAATAGGCCATTCGTTAGTTAAACCAACAAAGAAAGATTCTTTTGTAACTTATCCTTTTTTGCAATTAAAGAATGGAATTGAAGTATTAGAGTTGTTTTTCAATAATTATTTAAATGGTGATATTAATATGTTATATAAGATGAATGTAAAAGAGTCTATACAATTTTATCATCCAACAATATTCGAGTATATTTTTCATTTAATTAAAAGAGGAATCAAGTAGAAAAAGTAGGTAGATTTGCTGAATTATTAGTTCTATTTTGGCGTGTCACTTTTTAAAGAAATTATATTGAATAAATTTTATTAACCAAGTATTACAAAATTTGAATAAAAAAATTAAAATCTTAAGAATTCTAAATAGGTTTTGTGTAGGAGGTCCTGTCCATAATGCAGTAAACTTAACAAAGTACATAGATTCTGATAGGTATGATACTTTTCTTATTGGAGGTATTGCAGAACCACATGAAAATTCTTCTGAATACATTTTAGACAAATCTGGTATAAATTATAGAAAATTAAAATATATGAGAAGAGCAATTTCGCCATTTTATGATTTTATAGTTTTCATTCAAATACTTCGTATTATATTTAAATTTAAACCAGATATTATTCATACACATGCTGCGAAGGCGGGATTAATAGGAAGATTTGCAGGCTTTTTATATTTTAGAAATGTAAAAATTGTACATACTTATCATGGTAATGTTTTTGAGGGTTATTTTTCCCCACTTAAAAATAAAATTATTTTAATAATTGAAAGGTTTTTGGCAAAAAAGTCTACAAAAATAATAGCGATTTCTAATTTGCAAAAAAATGATTTACTAAACAAATATAAGATTTGTAATGAAGAAAAGATAGTAGTTGTTCCTCTTGGATTTGATTTGTCAAAATTCACAGAAAATAACTTAGAAAAAAGAAATAAAATCAGAAATGAATTTTTGGTTGAAGATAATGAATTGCTTATTACAATTATAGGAAGGGTGGTTCCAATTAAAAATCATAGATTATTTATAGATGCTTTTAATTATTGTAAAGAAAAGTCTAATATTAAAATAAAAGGACTTATTGTAGGTGATGGTAGTGAAACGAAAGATATTATTACTTATGCTAATAAAAAAGGTATGTTAACCTCTTATAAAACGATTTCAAAAAATAATGATTTTATATTTTCATCGTGGAGATCTGATATTGATTCTATTTTAGCAGCTAGTGATGTTGTATGTTTAACATCAATTAATGAAGGAACACCTGTGAGTATAATTGAATCTATGGCATCTGCAACCGCTTCTATTTCAACTAATGTTGGTGGTGTATCAGATATAATAACAGATTCGATTAATGGATGCATTGCAAAAGGAGAATTAGCAAGTTTTGGCGAAAAACTGTTAAAAGTTATAGAAGATAAAAAGTTTAGAAATATAATTGCAGAAAATGGCAGAGAGAAAAGCATCGCTACATATGATTATAAAATACTGGTTAATAATATAGAAAATTTATACTCAAAAATTCTTATAAATGAAAAATAAAACAATATTATTAGGCCTTAATGAGCTTAACTTCGATTATATAAATTTTTATATTAATCAAGGCCTTTTGCCTAATTTCAAAAAGATATTTAACACACAACCACCAATTGAAACTACTTCTGAAAATGAGTATAAGCTTTTAGAACCATGGGTACAATGGGTAACTGTTCATTCAGGAAAAACCTTTGATGAACATCAAGTATTTCGTCTAGGTGACATTGTTAATAATCCTAAACTTTCTCAAATATTTGAAGAATTAGAAGTTGAGGGGCTTTCTGTTGGTGCGGTTTCTCCTTTTAATGCAGAGAATCGTTTAAATAATCCAGCTTTTTTTATTCCAGATCCTTGGACCAAAACTGAAGCTTCCGGTAATTGGATTGTAAAAGCATTGTATCAAGCTGTCCATCAATCTGTAAATGATAATGCTAAATCAAAATTAAATTTGAAATCAATGATTTCATTAGGTCTTGGACTTTTGTTGTATGTTCCCATTTCAAGATGGTTTCATTATGTAAAAACTATTCTCAAAGCAAAAAATCCTGGAGCTAAAGCTTTAATTCTTGATAGTTTATTAGCAGATGTTCATCTGACCCTTTGGAAAAAACATAAACCGGACTTTTCTAATTTGTTTTTAAATTCAGGAGCTCATATCCAGCATCATTATTTATTTAATTCAAAAGCATATCAAGGAAATTTAAAAAACCCAGATTGGTATTGTCCTAATGGTTATGATCCATTGATTCAAATTCTTTCAGAATATGACTATCAGATTGGTGAAATATTGAAGTTGAAAGATATTAAACTAATTATCGCTACTGGTCTCCATCAACAACCTCACGAGCATTTAACTTTCTACTGGCGTCTTAAAGAACATGTGAAGTTTGCAGAGATGATTGGTATTAAAAATTTCTCTGAAATTTTACCAAGAATGTCAAGGGATTTTCTTGTAAAATTTATTAAGGAAGCTGATGCTTTAAATGCAGAGAATTTATTGAATAGTTTTTTTGCTTCTAAAGATGACATCAAAATATTTGAGGTGGAC